>NZ_JADBSA010000062.1:0-4503 GCF_020246945.1 Microcystis sp. M113S1
AAATGGGGAAATGGGGAAATGGGGAAATGGGGAAATGGGGAAATGGGGAAATGGGGAAATGGGGAAATGGGGAAATGGGGAAATGGGGAAATGGGGAAATGGGGAAATGGGGAATTTCAGCTAAAACCCTAACACCCTAAAACCCCAAAACCCCAAAACCCTAACACCCCAAAACCCTAACGCCCCAAAACCCTAACACCCAACACCTGATAACTGGATAACTGTTCCCAAATCCCCTTAAATAAGGTGTTAAAAATAGATTAAGATAAGTTAAGATTTTGTATCGAAAGTAGCCCCAAACCCCAGTCCTCTCATGTTTAGCCATCCCGACTCATCCCTATCCCTGAACCGCGTCGATAAGCCTGAAGAAGCCTGTGGAGTTTTTGGACTCTATGCCCCTGAGGAAGAAGTAGCAAAACTGACCTATTTTGGACTCTATGCCCTGCAACACCGAGGACAGGAATCGGCAGGTATTGCCACCTACGACGGGGAAACGGTGCATTGTTACAAAGAAATGGGCTTAGTTTCCCAAGTTTTTAGCGAAACTGTCCTTAAAACCTTGCCCGGTACTCACGCCGTCGGTCATACTCGTTACTCTACCACCGGTTCTAGCCGTCGCGCCAATGCCCAACCTGCCGTGATCGAAACCCGTTTAGGTAAACTTTCCCTAGCACATAATGGCAATTTAGTCAATACTTTTGAGTTAAGAAATGTATTAGAAAAGCGCGGTTGTGATTTCGGCACCACCACCGACTCGGAAATGATCGCCGTCGCTATCGGCCAGGAAGTGGATAGTGGCAAGGATTGGATACAAGCGGCGATCGATGCCTTTAGCTATTGTAGCGGGGCTTACAGCCTTGTTATCGGCACACCGACGGGAATTATCGGGGTGCGGGATCCCAATGGTGTCAGACCGTTAGTAATTGGGGTTTTGCAAGAAGAAGGCAATCCCCCCCGTTATGTTTTAGCTTCGGAAACCTGCGGATTAGATATTATCGGGGCCGATTATCTGCGGGATGTGCAGCCGGGGGAATTAGTTTGGATTAGTGAAGATGGCTTATCTTCAGTGGATTGGGCCATGAAACCGGAGAAAAAATTATGCGTTTTCGAGATGATTTATTTTGCTCGTCCCGATAGCATTGTTCACGAGGAATCTTTATATACTTATCGGGTACGTTTGGGGGAACAATTAGCCAAAGAGTCGCCGGTAGAAGCGGATATGGTGATGGGAGTTCCCGATTCTGGTATTCCAGCTGCGATCGGATTTTCGCGCATTTCTGATATTCCCTACGCGGAAGGATTGATTAAAAATCGTTATGTGGGACGGACTTTTATTCAACCAACCCAACACATGAGAGAGTCGGGAATTAAGATGAAATTGAATCCTTTAAAGGATGTTTTACAGGGAAAAAGAGTTATTATTGTTGATGATTCGATCGTGCGGGGAACCACTAGCCGGAAATTAGTTAAAGCTTTACGCGATGCTGGTGCAAGAGAAGTTCACATGAGAATATCTTCTCCTCCGGTGACTCATCCTTGTTTTTATGGTATTGATACGGATAACCAAGAGCAATTAATTGCGGCAACTAAATCGGTGGCGGAAATTCAGGCACAAATCGGGGTGGATAGTTTAGCTTATCTCAGTCATGATGCCATGTTAACAGCAACGAAGGAAGACCCGAAAACCTTCTGTACTGCCTGTTTTAATGGTGATTATCCGATTCCTGTACCCGATAATGTTAAGCGCTCGAAGTTGATCTTAGAAAAAGTTAAATAGGGTTTGCTGAATAAATCTAAAAACCTTGTTGGATAAGGTTTTTAGACTTTTTTTCCCTCAAAAAGTCCCTTATCGGTAAAACCCCAACCCCCATCCCCTACACCCCAACCCCCAACCCCCAACCCCCATCCCCTACACCCCAACCCCCAACCCCCAACCCCCAACCCCCAACCCCCAACCCCCACCGAAAAACTTTTTGCCGCAAACCCTACTTAAATCCTCTGAAAACAATCGGCAATTTCCTGGGGAGTTAAAAGAGAATTAGGATAACTGGAAAGTTGTCCTAATTTTTGTGCTAATAAAACTGCTTGGGGTGGAGTTAGATAGGTTTTGGCTAAGAGAGCGGTTTGATGATAAGCTTGCCGGATTGGGGCATCTAAAAGGATAGTTCCTTGACCCATAATAATTACTCTTTCGGCGTATTCTGGCATTAAATAGAGGTGATGGGTGATAACAATCACCGTTTTGCCCATCTGGTGTAATTGACGACTCACCTCTAAAATTGCCTTAGCCCCTTGGTAATCTTGGCCGGTGGTCGGTTCATCAAACACAACTATGCGCGGTTCCATGGCTAAAATTGCCGCAATCACTACCCGCGCTCGATCGCCTTTCGGTAAGGAGAGAGGATGATAGAATCGATATTCTAGCAATCCCATGGCTTCTAGACTTGCTTTCGTGCGTTGGGTAACGATTTCTGGAGGATAACCGAGATTAGTCGGGGCAAATGATACTTCTTTCTCGACAGTGGTGTTAAAAATCTGATTATCGGGATTTTGGGCTACATAACCGATCGAACGGGCTAAATCACTGACAGAAAAGCTATCGGTCGCAACGCGCTCGCTACGCGAGATCGAACGTCCATCAATCATAACTTGACCGGTGGTCGCCGAGAGAAGATTGAGAAAATGCTTGACTAAAGTGCTTTTTCCCGCCCCATTTTGACCGATAATCAGCAGATATTCCCCTTCGGCAATATCGAGGGACACATCCCGCAAAGCGGTAGTACCATCGGGATAGGTATGGCAGAGATTTTTTACCCTCAGTATGGGGTTTAAGGGGTCAGAAACCGACGATAAGGGAGGGGTTGGGGTTATCTGATGGTAAAAGGATTTAAGCTCGTTTAAACGGGCAAAACCTCGGTCTAGGGTGACAGGAATTGATTCGATCTCGCGTAGCGAGCGCGTTGCGAGCGCCCCGATGTTTTGCTCGATCAAAGCAAAAGTAGTGGCCACTTGCGGGGGACGCAGGGCATTTTCCTGTAAACGTTGTACTTGGGAGTAGATCTCTGCTGGGGTTCCCATAGCTTCGATCGCACCATCCCTTAATAGTACAAGGCGATCGGCATATTCGGCCATTTCCTCGGCCGCGTGGGAGACCATGACAATAGTGACACCGAGATGGCGATTTAATTCCTTAATGGTGGCGAAAACTTCTTGGGATCCCACCGGATCCAGTTGGGAGGTGGGTTCATCGAGAATTAACAAAGCGGGCTGAACTGCGAGGGCAGCGGCGATCGCTAATCGTTGTTTTTGTCCTCCCGATAGTTCCCCCGGCGATTTTTTTTCCATTCCCTCTAACCGGACTGCCGCTAAAACTTTGGGAATGCGCGCTTTAATTTCCTCTCGCGGTAGCCGTAAATTTTCTAAGGTAAAAGCGATTTCATTTTCTATAGAAGTGGCTAAAAGTTGCGTTTCGGGATCTTCAAATACTGCCCCCACATAGCGGGCCAAGGTGCTAACCGGATGGGTTAAAGTGTCTAAACCTGCTACTGTTGCATAACCAAAAAAACGCCCTCCGTAAAATTGGGGGACAATACCGTTAAGAGTTAAACAGAGAGTAGTTTTTCCCGCACCTGTGGGCCCGATAATACCTAAAAATTCTCCTCGATGAATTGCTAAAGAGATATTTTTCAGCACTAGATTGGAGGATTCGGGATAAATATAGGAAACTTTCTCTAATTGGGCGATGATTTCCATTATCGGTGGGGAATAGAAGACGGGAGTGGGGTAGATAGGGAGATGTTTTTATGGAAAATTTGAATTAGGGACGCTTCTATTTTTCGCTACCTCGATCGATGAACTTGATTATCACACAGGTGGCCCACTACTCTGTCAATTTTAAAACTATCAGAAGATTTAAGCTAAGACGTATTTAGGGTTTGCGGCAAAAAGTTTTTCGGTGGGGGTTGGGGGTTGGGGGTTGGGGGTTGGGGGTTGGGGTGTAGGGGATGGGGGATGGGGGATGGGGGTTGGGGGTTGGGGGTTGGGGGTTGGGGGTTGGGGTTTTACCGATAAGGTACTTTTTGAGGGGAAAAAAGTCTAAAAGTCTTACCCAACAAGGTTTTTAGATTTATTCAGCAGACCCTATTTAAAGGCTGCATCTCATTTTTGTAAATCTACTGAGTTGGGATTTTTAAAGGGAAACTATCTTCTAAAATTGGTCATCGCTTCCGATTTTACCACTCAATCCAAGCCTTTGGGGGGTTCTACCCCCCAAACCCCTAGGGCTGATTCATTCTCCCATCAGAATATCAAAAGTAAAAGCGATCACTGTCAGGTAAAATGAGGAGTGACCGCCAACTTTTAAAATATATGTTGAGCTTAATAGAAAAACTGAAACAAGTCAAGGACTTTCGGAAAGATAAAGGAAAAAGACACCCTTTATGGATAGTATTATTAGTAATAATACTGGGAACAATGCTAGGATACTCAGGTTATAGAGAGCTA
>NZ_JADBSA010000063.1:0-20473 GCF_020246945.1 Microcystis sp. M113S1
ACAAGAAGGCATAATGGTCAATTTCTGACCACAGGGGATGGTTTTGGGCGATAATATGACGTTCAACTAGCTTCATGTCTTGATTATACCTGATAACGTTCTTAAAATCTATCGGTGGCAAAAGTTACTTATTTTAGTTATAGCGCTTTTCACGTTAATGAGGTATCGACAAGTTTTGCTAACAAAAGGTTTAAGCCCCTTGCCCATACCTCATTCTGATGAAAACTGCTATATCTAGCTACAGAAATGAGTAACTTGAAAAAGTTTTAGGTAGGTTTTTGGTTTCTGTGGTTAACCCCCCTTCTCGATCGCTAATCCTCAGCAATTTTAGTTTCTAGTCAACCACTTTTGACCGTTAAGCCGTTGCTTGGTGTAAAACAACAGTAAATCAAGACTAACTTTCCTTTCATCGATCATAAATGATTCAAGGGTACTAGGTTGAGCGCCGCCCTCAGCTTGAGAAAAAGCTTTTTTGCCATTGATGTCTTCTTCTAAAAAATAAATGCTAAATTGACGCATTCCCTCGAGCCAATTGCCAGTTAACTGCCAACAGGGAGAGCCAGAAAAGCCCTGCACGGGAATTTTATCCTGTTTAAAGGACAGCTTTATATCAGTTATACCCAGCTTTTGCAAGGCTGCCGCCAGTGCGGGCTGAAAATGCTGCTCAATAAATTCAGCGAAGGGTTTTTCCTCGACGGTAGGCTCCTTGGGTTTTTTAGCAGCCGCAGGTTGAGCCGGTTTTTCTGCTGCTGCTGCCGGAGTTGCGGGGGTGGTGGTTTCTTCTGCCATAGGAATTAATCAGGAATGGGTAGGTAGCTACAATTATATTTTCTCCCGGGTTATCAGCTATCAGTTTTTTTAGCTATCAGCTTTTATCCAGACGATCAATTTGACCCTTAACGAAGGCAAAAGGCACTCATGCAAAAGGGACTCATGCAAAAGGCAGCTTTGTTCTCCCCACACCCCACACCCCACACCCCCAACCCCCAACCCCCAACGAAAAACTTTTTGCCGCAAACCCTACTTAATGCTTCGGCAGATTTGCTGCAATCTTAAGCTTTTAAGCCTTGATTAATTCGAGTAATTGTGCTTCGGTTAGCTGAGTAATGCCCAATTCTAGGGCTTTTTCTAGCTTAGAACCCGCCGCTTCTCCTAGCACTAAATAATCGGTTTTTTTGCTGACAGAACCCGTCACTTTCCCCCCAGCTTTTTCGATTAATTCTTTGGCCTCCTCCCGTTTGAGAGTTGGTAAAGTGCCAGTAATCACAAAGGTTTTCCCTGCTAAGGTGGCTTTAGTGGTGGTGGTTTTTGCTGCTGCGGCAAATTGTAAACCGGCTGCTTGTAATTTAGCGACTAAATCCCGATTAGCCTCGATTCTAAACCAATCATAGACCGATTGAGCGATTTCTTCACCGATACCATAGACAGAGGCTAAATTAGTCACGCTGGCGTTAGCTAACTCCTCCACAGTCCGAAAACTTTCGGCGAGAATTTTGGCGTTAACGCTGCCCACATAGCGAATTCCTAGCCCATAAAGTACCCTCGACCAGCTTTGATTTTTGCTCTGAGCCATAGCTGTAATCAAATTTAAGGCGGATTTCTCGCCCATTCGGTCTAATTTGGCAATTTCTGTTTTTTCGAGGCTGTAGAGGTCAGAAATGGCGGTAACTAATCCCTGTTCAATCAGCAAAATCACCACTTTTTCCCCTAATCCCCGGATATCGAGGGCATCGCGACTAGCCCAGTGTACTACACTTCCCCGCAAAATCGCCGGACAGGAACTATTGACACAGCGCGTCACCGCTTCCCCCACCGGACGAACTAGGGGAGATTGACATTCAGGGCAATTAGTGGGCATCTGGAAGGGTAAAGTCTGGGGAGGACGCAATTCGGGCAGGATTCTCACCACTTCTGGGATAATTTCCCCCGCTTTGCGGATAATTACCGTGTCACCGATGCGGATATCTAATTCGGCCACTCGATCGCTATTATGTAAAGTAGCCCTTTGTACGGTGGTTCCTGCGACTTGTACCGGTTCCATCACCGCCATGGGTGTAACTGCGCCAGTGCGTCCCACATTGACGATAATATCTTTAACTACTGTGGGGACTTCTTCGGCAGGATATTTTAAAGCGATTGCCCACCGGGGGAATTTTTGAGTGAATCCTAACCGATTTTGTCGCTGTAAATCGTTGATTTTGACTACGACACCATCGGTCATGTAGGCTAATTGATGACGTTTTTCTTGCCAATCTTGATAGTATTGCGCCACTTCTTGCAGGGATGGACAGAGTTGACGGTGGGGATTAACCAGAAATCCCATGGTTTCTAATCTATCTAAGGATTGCCATTGAGTAGTGATATTGTTATCGTCTAAATGCAGGGTATAGGCAAAAAATTGTAAGCGTCTTTTATCAACTATTTTCGGATCTAGTTGTCGTAGGGTTCCTGCTGCCGCATTGCGGGGATTAGCAAAGAGAGATTCACCCTTTTCTTCTCTTTCTTGATTGATTTTATCGAAGGTATCGAGGGGTAAAAAAGCTTCGCCGCGCACTTCCACAATTGCCGGGGGATTATCTATATTTAAGCGTAAAGGAATAGAGCGAATTGTCCGCACATTGGGGGTAATATCTTCACCAGTGACTCCATCTCCTCTAGTAACACCTCTGACGAAAAAACCGTTTTCGTAGGTTAAAGCTAATGCAGAACCATCGATTTTTAGTTCACACACATATTCTGTATCTTGAGTTTCATTTACATATCTTTGCCAACGGCTGCCCCATTTATTTAATTCTTCGAGGTTAAAGGCATTTTCGAGACTATACAGGGGAATATTATGACGAACAGAAACGAATTGACTAGAGATTTTATCCCCGACTCTTTGGGTGGGACTATCGGGGGTGATTAATTGAGGATAACGCTTTTCTATGTCCTCTAATTCCCGATAAAGTTGATCATAAACGCTATCGGGTATAAAAGGATCATCGAGAACATAATAAGCATAACTGGCTCTTTGTAGTTCTGTTTTTAGTTGTTGGCAACGTTGTTGGATTTCTAAGGGGATAGTCATAATCGTTAATAATGCTACTGGGCAAAGACCATTTGAGGGGTTAATTGTAAATCGGGAAAAGTCACCGATATTATTCTATCTTTGTTGTTAAATTCTGCCAGTTCATAAAATCCAGAAATCAGGGTTAAAACTGATATTTTTAGAGCAATAGGATCGATAATCCAGTATTCAGGAATGCCTCTCACTGCGTATTCTGAACGCTTATAACGGTAGTCATCATCGGCATTACCGGGCCTAACAATTTCTACAACTAACAGGGGAGAAAATTCAATTACTGCTGTGGTCATATTTCTAATCTCTTGACATTGTTCAGCAGTTAAAATCATTAAATCTGGAATTCTCGATTTAGCTTTATCGGTGCGAATTCCCACCGTAGCGGGCATAACTTGCCAGTCTAATTGTAGCCTCTCTATTTCCCTTTCTAACACCTTAAATATATATCTAAGTATCAAAGCATGAAAGCCACTAGCGGGAGCCATGGAAATTAATTCTCCGTTAAATAATTCGTATTTATTATCTGTGGAGTCCCGATAATTTAAATATTCCGCAAAGGTATATAATTTTTCTTTGGTGACAACCATAATAATCTCTAGAAAAAACTTAATTGAATCTCCTTTTAAGATAAATTTTGCCTTTGATCCCCCCTTGATAAGGTGGTTAGGGGGAATCTGACAATTTTTAACACCTAGCTTTTTACTTAGATTCGATATCCTCAACTTTTTTGGGAACTGTTGCAGTTAAAACCTCATTTCCTGTGGCAGTAACTAACACATCATCTTCGATACGGATACCGATACACCGCCATTTTTCCGGCACTTCCGGCTGTCCTTCAGCAGGTTTAATATCGGGAGCGATATAAATCCCCGGTTCCACGGTTAAAACATGACCGGGCTGCAAAGTTTGCCAAGTTTCTTCGTTAACTTTATAACCTCCTGCATCATGGACATCTAATCCTAACCAATGACCGGTTCTGTGCATATAAAAAGGCTTATATTTTTCCTCTTTAATTATCTCATCAATGTCGCCGACCAATAGTCCTAAATCTACTAATCCCTCTACAATTGTCCTCACGGCTGTGTCATGAAAAAGATTATAAGGATTACCAGTTTTTACCACTTCAATCGCCTTTAATTGAGCTTCTAGAACAATTTCATAGATAATTTTTTGTTCGGGGGTAAATTTACCATTAACGGGAAAAGTGCGGGTAATATCACCGTTATAGTAATTGTAGGCACAACCGGCATCAATTAACAAAAGCTCATTTTCTTGTACTTGGCGATCATTGTTGATATAGTGCAGAATACAGGCATTAGCACCACTAGCAACAATAGAAGGATAAGCAGGACCCATACCCCCTTCTAGACGAAAAGTATGCTCAATTTCCGCTTGAATTTGATACTCATAGTGACCAACTTTGGTGAATTCTCTGGCGCGATTATGTGCCTGGGCCGAAATAGCGGTTGCTTTGCGAATATTGTCCAATTCGGCCTCGGTTTTCAGTAAGCGCAAAGGATGGAGAATAAAATTAGTATCCTCTAAAGCAGTCGGTCCGGTGCCGCGACGGGGAAAAGTGGCGATTAATTTTTGCCAGTGATTAAGAACGTTTGTATTAAAAGTTTTGTCCCGTCCGAGATGATAATAAATTCGTTCGGCTTTTTCGAGATATTGGGGTAATTTTTCCTCCAATTCTTGGATAGAATAGGCCTCATCAGCACCAAAAATCTCCTTTGCTCCTTCCACACCGTGGAGATAGCCGGTCCAAGTTTCTTTTTTTGGGTCTTTTGGCTGCACAAACAGGATAAACTGATGTTCGGGGTGATGGGGTGCTAAAATCGCCACCGCATCCGGTTCATTAAATCCTGTCAGGTAAAAAAAGTCACTATCCTGACGATAGGTGTATTCTACGTCATTGTGCATGACCGCCATGGGCGCACTGCGAAAAATTGCGGTTCCATTGCCGATTTTTTCCATTACCTGCTGACGACGGTGCTGAAACTCTCTGCGATCGATGCCCATAGATATTCCTAAAAATGTCACAATAAGTCTTAGATTCTATTATCGCTAATCTTTTTAGTTTATGACACCTGAAGAACCGGATTTTTCCCAAGATATCATCGAAAGGCGCGAGTTTACCCTAGCAGATTTTATCGCTCAAGAGGGGGCGGATTTCCTCAAAGGGGAATCTCCCGTCCCCAAATTAGTGCAGGTAAAGACTGAAATTAAACAGTTTATTGCCGCTAATTTAGGGGATTCTTCGGGAGCTTTGCAGATAATTTTACAGCTTATCGTTGATGAAGAATTAACCAAAGTCAGTCAAAATTTAGATAATCCTGTTCAAGCTTTGCAGTTAATCCTAGAAGAAATTTTAGACAATCAAGAATTACTCTATGAATTAGTACACCGAGTCGATGTGAAATGGGGACAATTATACGGGGAACGTCCCTATTTTCAACAACCCAATCAAAAACCTCACCCTGAAGACGAATACACTCACAATTCCGTCAGAGATAAGTTAGTCAGTTTATTAGCCAGATTAGAACCGAATAAGTAGTAGAGCCTATAGCAGTTATTAGGAGACTCCGAGACGATGCCCTATCAAGACATACCTTATCTTTATGAAAAACTCTGTATTTTAATTATTTCTTAATAGAAACCAACAGGACTGACAAGGAGAATCTATCCCTAGACAGAGCGCCGGGGCGGTAACTGGTGAAAATAGGTGTAAGATAAGAAAATTCTCCGATAATTGTTGCCCTATTCCCCGCGTGCCTACCTATTCCTACTATACCGCCGATGTTTTTAGCGATCGCATTTTTGGCGGTAATCCCCTGGCGGTTTTTCCGGAAGCATCTGGATTAACCCGCACCCAGATGCAAAAAATCGCCGCCGAATTTAACTTCTCAGAGACAGTCTTCGTTTTTCCGCCAGAAACGCCCCAAGGCACTAAAAAAGTCCTGATTTTTACCCCCAGTACCGAATTACCCTTTGCTGGTCATCCTACCGTCGGCACAGCCTATATTTTAGCCCTAATCGCTGCTATTCCCCCCCACCAAGAAACCACGATTTATCTGGAGGAAGGAGTCGGTTTAGTACCGGTAAAAATTAGCAGGGACGGGGAAAAACCGGTCTATAGTGAGTTAAAAGTGGCACAATTGCCAGAATTAGTGACCGATACTTATGCTCTCGATGATTTAGCGGCGATTCTTTCCCTAAGCGTTGCCGATTTCTTACCCGGTTATCCCCCCCGCGCCTTTTCCTGTGGTCTCCCTTTTTTATTCATCCCCGTGCAAAATCGGGAAACTTTAGGGAGAATCAAACTTAATTTAAGCCTCTGGTCATCTTTACTCGCCCAATCCGCCGCTAATTCCCTTTTTGTCTGCTGTTTTGATCCAGAATCACCCCAATCTCGTCTCTATGGGCGAATGTTTGCCCCCGGTTTAGGAGTTATGGAAGATCCGGCTACCGGTTCGGCTGTGGCCGCTTTAGCTGGGTATCTAGGGGCCTTAGAATCTTCTAGGGAAGGGATGAATCAATGGACAATAATCCAAGGAGTGGAAATGGGCAGACCCAGCAGTTTACAATTAAAGTTCCAGAAAAACCACCGTGACATTACGGAAGTTTCTGTGGGTGGTGCATCAGTTCTAGTCTGCCAAGGCAAGATGATAATTCCTGATGGGGAAACAAAAAGCGATATAAAAGGGTCATGGTGAGAGCGGTTGCCGAAGTTAGTAGAAAGGAGATGAACAATATTAAAACATTAAGCCTTGCAGGGCTCAATCTCGTTTTTGTGGGATGGATGAGAATGAACTTGACAGGGTATATCCAAAAATATAAAATTTCTAGAGAGATAACCAAGAAAAAAACAGCAGTTATCTTGATGACGGTGTAGTAGGCAAAATGAAGTTATACTTTATTTTTCCGAGAAAATCTGTCAGAGGCAAGGGAATGTCTATAGTTAAAGCCTATTAAAATTAATCATTATGATCATCTCTTATCAGGAACTACAAAAAGAACTTAGTTTGTCGTTAAACGACTTAAATAATTTTGCCGACAAATTCCAGGAAAGTTATGATATTATAGTATCTTCAAACGAAATCAATGAACAGCACGGGGTGGGAGTTCTTTTAAAAAGAGTTTTTCCTAATACCAGTGGCATAGTCTCCTTACGAACCACTAATCTCTACGGAGGGGAGCATGATTTTGGCATCCATAATTTTTGTCTAGATGTGCGCGGTTGTTCCTACGGGGAAATTTTAGTAAAAATCCAAAATTTATTTATTTATTTAAAACCGAAAAGAGTCCTAGTAATTCCCTACTTTATCGAAGATTTTTTTGTAGCCATAGCGATTAAATCTCTCTTTCAAGTCCCCATTTGTACCTACCTGATGGATGATCAAAACATCTATGTTAGGGCTGTGGTCGATGGTATTGTTAAGCAATTAATCGATAATAGTGATCTAGTTTTGGCGATTTCTAAGCCCCTGTGCCAAGCCTATAGTAAAAAATACGAAAGAAAAATTTGGTTTGTACCGCCCCTAGTTGAAAGTTATTTAATGCCCCCAGAAATTACGGCACCCGATTCTATGGCAAGAGGGATTTTGATCGGTAATATCTGGTCTCAGACTTGGTTAGAAAATCTCAGGCAATTATGTCGAGAATCCCAGATCAAATTAGATTGGTATGGCAATCCTAATCGTCAATGGTTGCAATTCCAAGAAGCCGAGTTAGAACAAGATGGTATCTTTTTTAAAGGTTACTGCAGCCAAGATGCTCTCATCTACTACTTACGTCAAGCCCCTTTTGCAATCGTTCCCACCGCCAGTTCTGAAAACGAGCAAGAGCGGCCCGAATTCGCCTGTTTGAGTTTGCCTTCCCGCATTCCCTTTATTACCGCCGTTGCTAATACTCCGATCATCATTGTTGGTCGTGAAGATAGTGCCGCCGCTCAGTTCGTCAAAGAATTCGACCTAGGAACTGTCTGTGATTATAAAGCTGAAAGCTTATTAGCAGAAATAGAGAAACTGCGAATAGAAAGCAATCAACTGCGGCTCCGTTATTCCAGTCAAAAATTAGCCAAAAGCTTAAAAGCCGATCATTTTGATGATTGGCTCTGGAGATCGTTAGAACAGGGAAAACCCATCGATAATCGCTTTGAACAATTCGAGAAAAATAGCCTTAAGTGTACTGTGATCGTTACCGCTAGTGAAGTCAATCAAAGTCACGGGACAGGAGCCTTGGTCAGAAGAATCTTTCCCGATGATAGCGAGATTATTTCCATCCGTTCCGATAATCACTATGGCGGTGAACAACAATTCGGGGTCTTAAGCTTCCATCTTGACCATAAGAAAATGTCGCGACCGGCGATATTTCAATCAATTCTACAAACTCTCGGACACCATCAAGTCCAAAAAGTTTTTTGTGTCCCTTATTACGCCAGCGATATTCTGACATCGATCGCTATTAAGGAATTATTTAACGTTCCCCTTGCCACCTACATCATGGACGATCAGAATATCTGCGTTCAGGAGATATCCGATGATTTGATGAAAGAGTTTTTAAGCAAATGTTCCGTTCGTTTTGCCACCCATCCCGAACTCCGCAACGCTTACGAGAATAAGTACGGCTACAAATTTTGGCTCCTACCGGCGATCGTTCCCCACCGTCTCATTAATAGTGAAGTTGCCCAAGTTTCTCCCCAACGCTGTCAAGAAAAATGGGGAGCTTTATTAGGGAGTATTTGGAGTCCCCAATGGTTCCAATCGCTTCTCGAAAGTATTCAAGGGGCAGGAATTAAACTAGATTGGTATGGCAATTCTAACTATTATTGGCTCCAAGAATCTCCCGCAGAATTAGAAAAATGGGGACTTTATAGCCAAGGACTTTATCCCGAAGAACAACTAGGACAACAACTACAAGCATATCCCTTTGTTATTGTTCCCACTGGAACCATGGACGAAAGAGATGATCGTACAGAATTGTCTCGTCTTAGTTTACCCGGCCGGATTATTTTTAACCTCGCCACCGCTAACACCCCGGTAATTCTTTTAGGCAGTAATAAAACCTCGGCGGCTAACTTTATTAATCGCTTTCAAATCGGTGTGGTTTGTGATTATACACCTGAAAGTTTGGGAGCAGCTGTGGACTATGTTCTTAACCCCGAAAATCAGCAAATAATGCGAGAAAATGCCGTTAAAGTAGCGGCAAAATTCTCTGATCAAGGGATTGATCAATGGGTGTGGCAGTCCCTAGAAAAAGAACAAGCAGCCGATGACAGATTTGAAGCGATTTTACCTCGATCGCCGATCGATGCCGTGCCTTTTATTGAACCACCCGTCCCCAAAAAGATTTATAAAGACTATGTGCCAGTTTATCAAGTGATGCGTCGTCTGCAAGACCAGGGTTATCAACCGGATTTCGTTATCGATGTCGGTGCCTCCCACGGCATCTGGTCTTTTACCGTTAGTCAATTATTCCCTGAAGCTCGTTATCTTCTCATCGATCCCTTGACTTCCCAATATGAGCAGTTCGCTAGAGATTATTTTATCGGCAATATCCCCGTGGCAGAATTGTTGGAAGTGGCGGTTTCCAATGAAGAAGGACGTTTAAATTTGCAAGTTTCTGCCGATTTTTACTGTAGTTCCCTGCTTAATCCCGCCGATTTGAGAGACTATCAGCCGTTGGAAGTGGTTGTCACTACTATTGATCGGATCGCCGCAGAGCAGCAGATTTCCGGGCGTGGCATTCTCAAAATAGATGTTCAATACGCCGAACATCTTGTCTTAGAAGGGGCGCAAGCACTTCTAAGACAAGTGGATTTGATTATCGCCGAACTATCCGTGATCCGATACGATGAGAAATCTCTAGTTATTAGTGAAATGATTCATTGGTTAGACCAGTTGGGATTTCGCTATTATGACGAAACAGGAGAATGGCGATCACCAATAGATGGGACTCTCTTGCAAAAGGAAATCGTCTTTATCCGTCAGGATTTATTAGTTCCCGAAACTAACCGAGAAATTAATCAGTTTCCCTCTAAACCTTGATCCTCTATACCTAAAATATACCCCATGATGAAACAATTATTAGCCAAAAATAAAATAGTTCGGCGAGTTAAAGCAGTCAAAGATTTATTTCTAGAAAAACTTGATTCACTCAGTCATGTCCAACTTGAACAAATCCAAAAACTGGAGAAACTTAATCAGCTTGATCCCTTAGATTTTAAGGTTCAGCAACTCAATAACTCCACGGAGCAAATCCGACAAGAAAATACAGAAACCAAGCGAAAGGCTGATTTATCACTGGAAAATCAAGCTTATTTGCTGAAGTTTTCCGTAGATATAATTAAAAATATTCAAGTATTGACGGAAAAACTCCAGACAAATCACAGCCAATCTCAAAAACAGCACGAATTAACTCTCGATACTTTCCAGAAAATAGCCAGCGAATCTCAAAAACAGCACGAATTGACTCTCGATACTTTCCAGAAAATAGCCAGCGATGTGCGACAAGACTCCCAAAAACATAGTGATTTAATTCTCGATTCTTTCCAGAGAATTTATGAAGCTTACCAACAGCAAAGCGATGCTATTTATCAAACCTTTCAAGCATTTCAAGAGGAAACTCGAGAACGTTTTCAACTTAATCAACAAGTGCTAAGTAAAGTTTATGAGGATATTCATAATTATAAATTTAAGGTTGTCACTAATCAATCAAATTTTCAAGGGATTGAAGTTGAATTGATGTGTTATTTATACTCCTATCTTCCCTATCCTTCTGCCTTAGATATTGGAGCCAATCAGGGGGATGTAACAGAACGACTATTGCAAACAGGCTATGAAGTTTATGCCTTTGAACCGTTTTTACCCGTTGTCGAAAAATTAAAAAATCGTCTATCTAATTTCTCTAATCTTCAGGTTTTTCCTTTAGCATTAGGAGCGATAAATGAGGAGAGGGAGCTTCACCTAGTCGGGGATCAAAATCTGGTTAATGACCCGAATAGTCAACCCCTTTATCCCGACGCTGACTATACTCTACTGAGCAGTATTAACATCCATTCGTTACCAGAAGGAATGGTCTTTACAGAAAAAGTTCCTATTACGGTGACAACTCTGGAAACCTTACATCAGCAACAGCAGGTTCCCATGGAAGTTGGTTTGGTAAAAATTGATACCGAAGGTTTTGACTTACAAGTTATTCAAGGGATGGGAGATTATCGTTACCCTGTGGTAGTTGCTGAGTTTTGGGATGAAAAGTTTCCTTTTGGTGAGTTTGGGGTGGACAACCGCTTACCGAGTCTTGTCGAAGCAATGAAATTACGCGGCTATCATTGGTTTATTGTAATTTATCGAGTATTTCCTAATAATGAGGTGAGTTTTTATTGTAATCACTTAATCTCCGTTGGTAGTTCATGGGGAAATGTTTTCTTTTTTCAGGAGCATTCTGTTTTTAGTGAAGCACTTAAATGGTGTTCTTGTGTCATGCCAGCAACTTATTTTTCTAATGCCTATTAAAAGAGTAATATTTAAAATATAAGGAGAGGTCTAGCCTGATGATTGTAACGTTATTAGCATGGGTTTATTTCTTATGTATGTTCTACATTTATGGTTTTAATATTGTCAAACTTATTACCTATTCTAAAGATAATGAAGCAACCAAAGAGATTTCTCCCTTCCTCTTAGTTTTTATTGGATTGAGTGTAGTTACTATAATTAGCTATTATCTTTCCTTTTTTATCCCCATTAATGCTTCAGCCAACGCTATTCTTCTGGGAGGCATGATTATTCTTTTATTTTTTTCATTTAAGGAAATTCATCAAAAATTAAAGAACTATATTCTTGTTTTTAAAGTAGATTTACCAAATATACTTTTAATTTTAGTTGCAGTGATGATTTTGTTGTTAGTTTTAATTAAAACATCTACAGATGTTATTCATTATGACACGGGACTTTATCACGCTCAATCTATTCAATGGTATCGACGATATGCTATCGTACCTGGTCTGGGCAACATTCATTTCCGATTAGCCTACAATTCTTTAATTTTTCCTTTATTCAGTTTAAGTGATTTTTCCTTTATTACTCATCATAGTTTAAGACCAATTAATGGCTTTATTATTGCCAACACATTCCTGCTGTCTTTATCAAGTTTGAAATCTCTATTGTTGAAAAAAATAGAATTGAGTAATGTTTTTGGATTCTCTATATTACTTTTTTTGATTAATGATAACTTGTTTACATCAGATATTTCTTCACTATCATCAGATTTGTCTGGTAGCATTTTTATATTAATTAGTGTTTTCTTAAGTCTCAAATATATTGAGAGTAAAATAAAAGATGAATCCAAATTATATGAATTATTGATAATTTTATTTTCAAGCATTGCAGTAACTGTTAAATTAAGCAACTTACCAATTTTTATTCTCACCATATTAATTATTAGCCGCTCATTAATTAGAAAACAATATTCTTTACTTTGGCGCGGAACAATTATTGTGACACTGATTTTTGTGCCATACTTAATCCGTAACTATTTTGTGTCTGGATATTTACTTTATCCGTTTTATAGTATAGACCTGTTTAATCCGGATTGGAAAATGCCACGAGATGTTTTAATCATGGATAAACAGGATATTGAGAACTGGGCCAAAGTTAGTGGTCATCAAGGAAAAAAAATTGTTGAATCAGGTTTTATATCTTGGTTTCCAGTTTGGGTTAAAGAAAATTCAAAGTATTTTTCCCTAAGGTTTCTATTTTTCTCAAGTATTCTCCTGATATTTTTTTTGATTTTTGAATCAGTTTTTTATAGACAGTCAAAACTCATTCTATTTTTTGATAGATTGTGGATTCCTTTGATAACGTTGCTGGCAGGACTATCTTTTTGGTTTCTTAATGCTCCTTTAGTTAGGTATGGTTATGGTTTTATTCTATCCCTCTCTTGCCTATTCATTTCATTAGTATTATTTATTTGCTTGCTTTTTCTGAGAAACAATTATATTATCATCTATAAACCTTTTCTTTATCTTTTAGTTTTTTTATTTACTACAGGTCTTTACCTAAACAACAAACAGAGCCTTTTTTCTATTCCAAGTTATTGGTTAATTCCAGCAAGCTATCCTACCGTTAGTGTCACTTCTATCCAGATTGACCATGAAACAATTTATCGTCCTATTCAAGGTGATCAATGTTGGGATTCCCAGTTTCCCTGTGCGCCTCAGTCCTATTCAGACTGGTTACACCCTTCCCTAGAACTGAGAGGCGACTCTCTCCAAGAAGGTTTTAAAATAAAAAAAGGTCTGAGGATTTACTATGAAAAAAAATAATTTCTCCCATTATTTCGATGTCAATGCTCAAGTATATGAAAAAAAAACTCACAACTCTACAATCTCTAATCCAACCCTCCAGTTTTTTTGTTTATTTAACATTATTAAGTTTGCTATGGATTGCCCATTTTCTTTTTTTTCAATCCTTTGGACTCTATGAAGACGACTGGGCCTTTACAGGTATTGCCATCAATCAGACTTGGAGTCGAAACTTAGAAACGATTAATAGTGCTTTGATAACTTTTTGGCAGGGTCGTCCCTTACACATGGTATTCCTAACTATCTTACCTTTTTTCGGAGCAAAACTAGGTGGGATAACGACACTATATATTATTGGTTTTCTTATTTTAAGTTGTAATGCTTTTCGGTTCTTCGGGTTGTCTTTATCAATCTTATTTATTTAGAGACTGTTCTAATTTAACTTGATATACGAGCAGCTTCTGGTTCTTCGTTACTTAGTATGATTCGATAGGGGGGCATAAATGGACTAAATACTTATCTGGCAAGAGATTTGATTGATTAGTTCGCTCTAGATCGAAAACAATTAACAAAAATCGCCAAATGTCTTTCTCTATAAGAGTTTCATTCCTTATAACCCTGTACGTTGCATAAGACAAACCAAAGAACCCAGCTTCTCAGCCTTAAAGAGTGCTAAAAAAATTGAGACGTTTCCACCATGAACACAAAAAAGAATCTGATTAACTACGTAGTCCTCGCTATGATTTTTACTGGTTTTGTGGCAATCGCTTACCAAACAGGATTGTTAACATCAGGATTTCGTTATTTCATAGACGATCATCAAATTTTTTTAATGGGCGATGATTTGAAAAATCAGGGATGGTTGAAGACAATTTACAAGTGGATTCTCTATGATCGCCAAGATGTTTCTAGGTTTCGACCCTATTACCAATTTCATATTGTCACCCTAACCCAATTTTTGGGACTTAATGCAGTTTTATGGTTTATCTACATAACGGTGATAGGAAGTCTCACTTGTTTTTTCCTCTTTCTTTTTGGAAGGTTCTTAAATTTCTCTATACCCATTTCCCTCCTATTTGCCATCTCAATTTTATTGGGTAATCAGTCAGAAATATGGATTCGCCCCTTAATACCGGATAGTCTAGGAATGTTTTTTCTGTCCATAGTATTAATACTCTTAAGTAAGAGCTGCCGTGATTCTTATCCTCGAAGAATTGATCAGATAATTTTTATTATCTTGGTCATTTTCATGTCTTTATCTAAAGAATCTTATATTTTATTTATCCCGACAATTATTGCTTTAAAAATTTATCTTACTGCCTATTTTCAGCAGAAATCTTTTCAGAAGATAATTCAACAATATCAAAAAACTTTAACATTGTTAATGGCTATTTTTATTCTAGAGGTAGTTTATGTTCTCTTTTTCTTAGGAACTAACGCAACGGGCTATGCGGGAGTTGATGAAAAAAGTTTTCAAATCTTATCTCTAGTTACTACTGCTTGGCAATTACTGAATGCGGGATTAATTGGTATTACTCTTTTAGCCATTGTCTCTTATTGGATTACTAATTATTACTTTAAAAAACAAAGCTTTAATGTTTTTATTGATCAGTTAAAACCCTATGGAGTTTTTTTACTGATTGCGCTTATTCCTCAAACTTTTCTCTATGCCAAATCTGGTATTGTGGCGGCATTTTATCTTTTTCCTTTTATTGTAATTGCTTGCTTACTTCTCGCCAAGACTTTATCTTTAATTGAAACAAGCTATCGCCCCTTGGCAATTGTGATCATTACGTTCCTGAGTATTATACTCTTGAGTCGCTTACCTTTAGTATGGGCAATGTATGGGACTTTTGCCAAAGACAGTCGGCTAATGAACGAGCTACTCACACAAACTGAAATTTGTGTCAATAAAGAACAACCTATTCTTATTGTTGCTAATCCCAAAGTTCGTTTTGAAGCAGTCGATAGTTTACAGCGAGTTCTAAGAACTCAGGGGCATCAGCGTTTGATATTGGCAACCTATGGTTTAAAGGATGCTGATTTTTATTCGAGTAAACTCGCAGATGCAGAAGTTTATTGGAGCTTTTTAGATACGAATCTTTTACTAAAGGGCTATAATCATCAAACTCTCCTCAATTTTCCTGACAAAATGTCTATTCAGTCCATCATTATTTTTGATGGCTTAGAGGAAGATTTTAAGCAAACTCAAAAGTCATGGTTTTCGCCCCACAATTATCAGTCTCAATCATTTGACATCAGTTTTGCCCACTCAACTCTATACTGTAAAAAGGACATGGGCAGTGATCGTGCCAAATAGGTTAGCTCCTCCCATCTTGTTAACCCTGTCACCATCGCTCAAATTAACCCACCCATGAGTGAACTCGCTCCCCATAACCCATCTCTGAGGGCTGACTATCAAAAGCACCAGGACAATCTGGATGACTCCGTTCTTCAGTTAGACCGTCAAGCCTTTCAACGGTTGTCTGACCTCGGATACCACCCCAGCATTGTCTTTGATATTGGTGCCTCTGACGGTGTTTGGTCTTTCTACATGAAACAAGTCTTCCCCCAGGCTAACTTTCATCTCTTTGAGCCACTGATTGATCACAGTCCTGACTATCGCCAGTTTATGGAGGAAACCTTAAGAATTTATCCGTCCTTCTCCTTGCATAAGTACGCACTAGGCGATCGCAAAGGTAATGTGGCCATGACCGTCTTCGACAATATTTTAGCCAGCAGTTGTCTGAGCGTGACTCCTCCCGATCAAGAGACACGACTCGTCGAGGTTCCCATGCTAAGGTTGGATGAAGCAATGCAACAATTGAATCTACCCCAACCTCAGGTCATTAAAATTGATACCCAAGGTAACGAGTTAAGTATTTTGAAGGGAGCTACCCAGACTCTAGCCAAAGTGGACGTTCTTTTGCTAGAATGCTGGTTATATCGTGGATATGGGCCAGAAACCCCCCTATTAACGGAAATTGCTAACTGGCTACTTCCCTTCAATTTCCGACTATGGGATGTTACTGAGCCTTATCGAAACCCAGAGGGGATTTTGGCTTCCCTAGATTGTGTCTTTGTCAACACGAATGCCAGTTTTCCAAAAAATTGGTACTATTAAAGCCTTCTGCTCCCTTATTTCTGCGGGAACTAATCAGGTTCTCGAGGAGTCCTAGCCAACCTAGATGCACAATCAATTACCAGCTAAGCGATGAACTTTTAATCTTGATTAATACCAGGTCTAGTAGAACTAAATGAACCAATATCTTGACAAACCGAACGGTTCTTAGTTAGTCTTAGACTCGATAAACCTGATAACATATCTCTACTCCGATCACCGCCATGATGTGGTTACATAACCTCTACTATTTGTCATCATGATGTAGTTATCCCCCTCTAAGTAAAACTTTTGGAGTTCAAACAAAACTATGGCCCTTCTTCCTAGCAGTGCTTTAACCTTCCTGAATATTGCCTATTTTAAGGCTCCAGTCTCCCCCATTAGCTTTAATCAAGCTACCTATAGTTGGGTAGAGGCTGTACAGGGATGGGCGGCAGCCGCCTCTGATCCTGCGACCTTCAACAGCCTCACCAATGGCAATCCCCCAACCTACGGATATCTCATTTCTCCTAGTACAGGAAATGCGGAACAGTACGTTCAAGAGGTCTATCAGAATCTTTTTGGCTCCAGCCCTTCCGCAGCGAATCTGACTTATTGGAAAAACTGGCTGACACAGTTTGGCAATAATACTTATATTGGCAAAGACGGAACCAACTATGGCATTGCCAACTATAAGGCTTTAGTTGTCGCAGTTTACGAATATGCTACCGCAGACGAGCTGGCTGCCCTCACTAACCGCCAAACGGTTTCGCAGTATTTCAGCACCTCCATGCAGAACAATCCTTCGGGAAGCGTGCCTTCGTTTAATACTGCTCAGTATAATGCTGGGTGGGCGAGCATCAGCACGGTTACTAAAGATCCCGCTACCGTAACGACGGCTAAAGCCAGTGTCGATCAGTTTGTAGCAACGACGGGTAGTGTGGGCAACAGTTTTGTGTTAACGCCCGATGTGGACATTAAGTCAGGAAACCAGTTCTTAGCCCCTCCCGTAGCCGGTCAGGCAGGGGGTGTTCTGAATACCTTTACTTCGGGTGATGCGTTAACGGGAACAGGAACTAATCCCACCTTGACCATTCTCTGGCAGCAGGATACGGCGAAAATTACCACTGTTCAGCCTAACCTGTTAAAGAATATCAGTACCTTGAATGCGACTCTAGTGGGCAAGGAGCTGAATGTTCTTTCCACCTTCGTTACGGGTCTGAAGACGGTCAATATCAATGACACCAGTGGTGATTTGAAAATGACTAACCTCCAGTCGGCCCTGGAGACGATCGCGATTAGTCGTAGTTTTACAGGGGCTGATCACACCTTTACCATTGCCGATGCCGCTTTAGCGGGAACTGAAGATGCTCTAGCAATTAAGCTGAATCAAGTTGTCCCTGGAGTTGCCCCCGAAGCTATCCTTACCACTAATACTGTGCTCGCAGTAAGTAACCTTGGGACGGGCGGCTACGAGAAAGTTTCCGTGAACAGCGCCGGTTTCGCCAATACCATCGAAATGGCCGGGGTCCTAGGGCTGAAGTCCTTAACCATTACCGGTGATAAAGCTTTAACTCTTGCCGGTGTTACTTCCCTAGCGAATACGGTAACGCTAGTAGATGCGAGCACGTTTGATGCGGATTTGACCGTGACGAAAGTTACTCCTACTGGCAACTTAGAGTTTAAAGGCGGCTTAAAAGCTGATACTTTTACCCTCGATGCGGAGGCGGGTAATCACAAGCTATCGGGAGGGACTGGCAAAGACAATTTGACTGTTGGTGGTAATAATACGGTGGAGGTGTCTGGAGGAGACGATGATGATCGCATTACTTTCACTAACGGCTTCACTACAACCGATGTTATTGCTGGTGGTGCTGGGGTTAATACCTTAGCGTTTGCAACTCCTGCCAACGCAGAGGCGATCACTGCCGAAAATGCGAACGTCACAGGTATCCAAACCTTAGCCTTAACCACGCCTGGTACTGGCAATGCAACCCTTCGGGCGGACCTCTTTGGCAATGATGTCAACACCGTTACTCTCCAAAATGGTACTGTTGCCGCTGGCGCATACACCATTCGTTATAACACCGGACAAAATACCCTTAACATTTGGGGTACTCCCTTAGCCAGTGAAACTGGTGTATTATCGTTGGCAACTAACGGTACGGCGACAACTGACAAGGTTACAGTGAACTTAGTTGGCCGTCCCGCACTGGTTTCAAACGATATCACGATTGGTGGTATTAAGCTCAACCCTGTGGATGGTACCACAAAACTCTTTACCGAAAGCTTGGTGATTAACTCTAGCGATGCGGACATGGTTCATACTATTGGTGCTGGGGGCATCACCTTCAACGAGGAACCTGGCGTAGACGAGACAGTCACCGTGACGGGGAATTCAGGTCTGACTGTTGGCGGTGCCATCATAGCAGATAAAGTGGACGCTTCGGCCCTAACTGGTGCTACTGGTTTAACAATGACCGTTGCAATGGGGAATCTCGCCAATGGCGCGACGGTTCTTGGTTCTCTCACGGGCAAGAACACGTTACAGGGATCGGTCTTCAATGATAAGATCACGGCAGGTGGAGCTGGTGACACCTTAAGCGGAAATGCCGGATCGGATACCCTAACGGGCGGTGCAGGCGTTGACACCTTTGTGCAAACTGCTGGGGCGACCCTTACGGCGGGTAAGGGTTTTACAACTGCCACCCTAACCAATGGCGAGATTGCTCAGTTGACCCAGCCACTTGCTCCTGCTCCCACTAATCCCCTCTCTGGCCCTGATATTATCCAGTCATTCAAGGCCACTGATCGGTTCCAAACAGGCTTGGCTGGCGACTATAAGCTGTTAGCGGCGGGTGACAATATTGCCGCAAATAAAAACTTCGGTATTCGAGGGACTTATACTGCCGCTGGCACTGGTGCTGGTACCTTTACCGTCAATATTGCGGCAGGTAACGATCTGCTTGTGTTTACGGCAACGGGCGCAGGCTTGAACGTTGCTGGCAACTTGGGCACTAACTTAAGCATCCTTCAGGGGGGTGGCGCATTAGCCCTAACGGCAGCCAACTTCGTCGTCTAAGTTAGGCCGATTTGTTTCGTTCCAGGGTTCTACCTTGGAACGATAAAAGGGAGGGTCTCCCTCCCTTCCCTGCTCCCCTAGTCTAGTCATAGTAGGGTTAATTCATCAATCAAATCTCATGGTAGGGTTAATTCATGAATTAACCCTACCCTTGATCAGGGGGGTGTCGATCCCCCCTTCCCCCCTTGATAAGGGGGGTGATAGCTTCAATTTCCTCGCGACTTTTCTGGGGGAAATTGGTTTAAGAGTTCCTGCTTGGAACAATGGAGAAGTAAAGGGGTAAATTCTTCCGGGGACAGTTGTAAAATCCGGCTGATAATCCCTTGCAGTGGTGGGTCTAACTCACCAAAACGGACTCGGAGCAGGTTTTCCACCACCAAACGTTCTCCCCGTTCTAGACCCCGTTCTAGACCCCGTTCTAGACCCCGTTCTAGACCCCGTTCTTCTCCTTCGGCCAGTGCCTCTTGATAGACTCTCGTTTGTTTTAAATCACTTAGTTCAAACATAGCTTCAATTTCCTCGCGACTTTTTTGGGGTAATTTGTAAATAATGATACTTTCGATGAGGTTAATTAACTGCCGTTGACTGGACTGGTCGGTGATTTCTTCTCTGGTCCGCTCAATTAGGGTTTGAGCAGTCCTCACCGCTGCCGTTTCCGACTCTACTACTAATTTAATCACACCAATTCCTAAGGAGGGATTGTGGGGCAATTCATCGAGATAAATGCGTCTAACGCTTGCTAAATTGAGGATTTCGCCAAAATGTAGGGATTGTTCCCGTTCTACCCCACGATGGGGATAAATGACGACAATTTGCCAGGGGTGAGGTGGTTGATATTGCCTTAAAAACAGGAACAATTCCGCAAAAAGTCGATAGTAGAGGGTGTCGTCTGGTTGGAACTGCACTTCCACTAGGTAGAGGGGT
>NZ_JADBSA010000064.1:0-3539 GCF_020246945.1 Microcystis sp. M113S1
AACTGATGACTTACCCACTGATAACTGATAACTGATAACTGATAACTGAGAGGTGCAACCCTGGAAGTTCTCAGATGCTCTATTAAAGATCAAGAAAAGCCGTCGTAAAACGACGGGGTTTTAACCCAAATTTTCGATAATTAATTTTTCAAGCTTCAAAGACTGCAAAAATAAGGATTAAATGGCCTAAAATCTGTAAATAGACCATTTAATTGATTGTTATTCATTCTTAATTCTCCTGACTACTGGCTACTGACTCCTAACCCTAACAACAATTTTTGATTTTTACAAGAGGTCTAATTTTGGCACTGACTGGCTATCTGTTTAGCTTCCACCTGTAAACGCTGGGCCATGCGAAACATTTCTTGGCCGGTGTGGAGAGAGCGATCATCGTAGTTAAGGGTAAAGGTTTCCAATTCTTCTAGTCCATCAGTGAGATGATTGAGACAGTAGTAAAGAGAAGCGGCCACTTTGGCCATTTTGGCAGGGTTTGGCCGTTGGCAAAAGAGGGTTTTGGCTCGATCGAGATTTTGGCGACAGGTTTCTAGATAGTCTTGAAAAACAGCCATTAACTGATCATCGAAGGGATCGGCAGATAGGTGATCGATCTGACCTTTGAGAGGCCGGATAATTTGACCGATCAGCCGATTAATCGGGCTATAGGTCTGGTTATACCACTGTTTGACCAGGGCTTCGTCTTCCCGGGCTGCTTCTTTGTAACGATGGTAATTTGCTTGGGCGGTGGCAGTGCGTTGGGCGCGCTTTTCCGGAGAATTGCTGATTAGTTGGTTATCGTAGTCTTTTCTTAGTCTCGGATCGCTTAATATCTCGTAGGCGGCGTTAATAGCGACGATTTTATCGTGACTGGCACTATCGTTTTGACTATCGGGATGGAATTTTCTTGCTAAACGCCGATAGGCCTGTTTAATCTCGTCAGGGGTCGATTTATAGCTGATTTCTAAGGTCTGGTAGTGGTTGCCGGTCATGAGCGCAAGCGATCGATCTGTCTTTTGTTATTATCGGGGCGGGGAAGGAGAATTGTCGAGAATGGGAAGTGGGAAGTGGGAAGTGGGGTGTGGGAAGGATAAATAAAAATAATCTCCTGAATACTGTCTCCTCAATCCTGACTCCTAACCCAATGCTAGATGTGGGATTTTTGCAGGAGTTCTATTTTTTGACAAAGATAAGCAAAAATTATTTATTGACTCTAAACACTTGAGAATATTTAAATTAACATTCCGCAATATTTATAAATTCTTAAGAATTAATTGAGAAAGATTTTTATTTAACAACGATGTTGCAATGGTTACAGCGATTTGGTAGAATTTCATAGTCGGTTATTCTGTGCTTTTTTGGGCAGCAGTGGTTGAAACCCTTGCCACACCTACAAGGTGATCCTAGTTAAGACAGGTAAATTAGTCAATTTCACCCACAACGATGATCTTTTTTTTGTGTAGTTTTGTTGCAAAAAAAAAGTTTTTTTGACAAAAAACACAAAGTATGATAAGAAACCAACGCATTTCTGGCTGCCAGTAATTATTGCAGAGTGGGGTTAGGGTGTGGGGAGAATAAATAAAAGCAATCTCCTGACTGCTGAATTCTGACGAAATTAGCAAAATTAGACAAAAGGATTGATTTCAGGGATATGATCGATCGAGGGTAACTCTATTTTGCTCGATCGCTCTTGTCCAAGATAATAGGGACAATGAAGCTGACAATCGGGACGATGGGGAAAATCGACTAAATCATTTTGGTATGCTGATAGATAGCGATCGAGATCTTTCAATAAACGGCGTAAATCTCGCCCTGTCTGTTGGTGTAGTTTCCGATTATAGTTAAAAGTAATTTGTTCGGGGCTGCGGGGTAGCTGCACAAACCAATAGGTCATCGATAAACTATCAAGAGGATAAGCAGAAGTTTCTCCCAATACATACAGATAAAGTCTCGTCTGCCAATTTTTGGCTAGTTTGTCAGCATCGATAGGTTTTAAGTAGGTTTTCCAGTCAAAAATTACGGCTCGATCGCTCTCTAATAAAATTAAATCATAGATAACCGTTAATAAATAATTACCCACAGTTAAACTGCGAGAATGTTCCGCTTCGCGATTCGCTTCTCCCGGATTTTGGGCAATGGCCGGGGCAGCCTTTAATAGGGCTGTTAAACAATGTTCTAACTGTTCATTTTCCTGTAACAGAGACGCGATCGGCAGTCCTAATTCCCGCTGCTGTAATAATAGGTGAAACTGACTGCCCCATTCTTGCCGCTGCAATTGTTCAGGGTCAGCCGGTGTGTTAAGTTCCTCTAGATAGACTTTTTGAAATCTGGGTGGACAGGTTTCCAATAGGTTTAAATGACCTTGGGCAAGACGGTAGATCTTAGGCATAATAGGGTTATCGTGAATATTATCGAGAAAACGGGTTTCTCGAAGAAACCCGTTTTCTGTATAAATGTTAATTGATGTTACAGGGGTCTTGAAAAATTGGCGATTGTTTGCGCAAAATAGTCGCAGTCATCCCTTGAGGTTAATATCATCACTTCTTCTCTTTTGCCGAGCCTTCCTGCTGTTGACGATGTTTTGTTCAATTTTGCTCAATCTGATGGCTTGAGTCAAGTTAATCAGGTGGATAGTGCGAGAAATCAGGGTTTAACCGCACCCGAATTAAATACTGTAGTTTTCCTTGATGCTGGTGTTACCGATTATCAAAGTCTCCAAGCTGGGGTAATCCCTGGAGTCGCCACCGTTATTCTCTCTCCCAATAAAGACGGAATCGAACAAATATCCGCTTTTTTACCACAAAATCCCCAGATTAGCACCATTCACCTCGTTTCTCATGGTGCGCCTGGATGCTTATATTTAGGGAATTGTCAACTTAATTTAACAAATATTTACGATTACCGCCAACAGTTACAGAATTGGGCAAAGATTAATCGTATTCTACTTTACGGTTGTCAGGTTGCGGCGGGAGATGCGGGGACAGAGTTTATTAATAAATTGTCCCAAATTACTGGGGCAAAAATAGCGGCTTCCAGCCGACGGGTAGGAAATGCAGCCTTAGGAGGAAGTTGGGAGTTAGAGGTGAGTTTACCCGCGACAAAGGGAGAGAATCAAACTTTTGTTGAAACATTAGCTAAGATGTAGATGTAGGTTGCTCTCATGGGAAGTTTTGTGACGACAAGTAGCATTGATGATATTTATGGGGAATAATGAATCTAGAGGATCGCCTAACTTTCTGATTGACAGCGACTCGCCATGAACCAAACAACCGCCAATTATGATGAACCCTGGAAAGAAGCATTAAGCGAGTATTTTGAAGCGTTTTTATGCTTCTTTTTTCCCGAAGTTCACCAATTGATTGATTGGACAAAAATTCCCGAATCCCTAGAAAAAGAACTCAAAAGGATTACCGCTTCAGCAAAGACAAAAAAACGTTTCGCTGACAAACTCTATTCAGTTATCAGTTACCAGTTATCAGTTATCAGTGACTAATTGGAAGCAAGTAGTAATCCTTTTGCTATAATCGTCATGGCACACCTGAAAA
>NZ_JADBSA010000065.1:0-14833 GCF_020246945.1 Microcystis sp. M113S1
GCGTCGGGTTTTGAAGGGTTGTTATCCGTTGTGATAATTGTACCAGAAGGCAATTGATAGCCTGTTAAATTCCCTTGTTTCCACCACCTCCAAGCCGTTCGATAACTTATTCCTGTTTTTTTTGCCTAGTCTGATAGTTTCCTGTCTATATATTACAATGCCTGACTATATCTGACTATATTTGTATTGAAACTTTACAATACCTTGGTCGCTGATTTCGGCGTTAAACGACGGATAAATTCCAGGGGTAACCCGTCTGTATCGGCAATAAAGGTGACTTCATAGACATGATCGCCGATCATCTGTTGTTGGGGTGGCAAAAGAATGTTTAAAGGTTGATATAAATCGGCATCCTCTTGATGAGCTTGCTGAAAGTTATTTGTTAATTTTTCTAACCATTCTGGTAAGTTGCTGACATTTTCTGTTAGGTCAAAAGACAAGTGATAATAACCCACATAATGCTGATCACTAAAGGCATCGGGGGCGGGTTTCGGTTGAGGAATTTGGATTAATTCGATGCGTCCGTTTAACCCCGTTAGCCAACAGGCCAAAGTATAACCCGTGGTGAATCTTTCCTCTAGGGTAAAACCGAGAAGTTGGTAAAAAGCGATCGCCCGATGGATATTAGCGGTACGAATAGAAGCATGGTGCATTTTCAGTGATCAGTAATCAGTCAAAAAGACGAAAATAGGGATAACGCTTGGGAACCCCCGGTTCTTTTTCCAGATCAAAATTAATTACATCCCAACAGGGTTCATCGGGAGCATCGGGGCTAAATTCTACTGGTAAACCGTAGAGACGGGGAATAGCGGCTTCACCCGGTCCATTACCCCGCCAAGCGGTGTTACGTTCTAGGTAGGAACTAACTAAATCGCGATAACGGTTGGCAATAATTACTTTAGTCGCCTTAAATCCTTGAGTATAGAGGCGATCGAGTGCTTCGTGAATCTCAAAACGAATACCATCCGGGTGAGTGTGTTGACGATACCACTCACCATTCCAGAGTCGCCAATGTCGTCCTGACTGCAAGTGAACCAACTCACCCGTTTTGGGATCGGCTTCAAAAGCCCCATGGCGCGGACACAAATAGGTATCCGTCAAAGTGAGGGCGGGGATTAGCTGCCGACAGTGAGGACAATGGATATCGGGGCCAAAAACAGGGTATTGTAAACTTGCATTGATCATGGAAGAACCTAAACTAAAAATTGCTATCTTTGTACCAATAATCCTATCCATACTATACCCCACCAAATTGGACGGGTATTCTCTTTCGACTTTAGTGCAGTTCCTTTCATGTCTTTAGATAACTTAAGATCAACTTCTAATTTCTGGCCGATTGTCGATGTCAGTCAAGCGGCTTTTATCGCCCCTAATGCCACGGTAATGGGCGATATTTCCCTAGCTGTGGGGGTGAGTGTTTGGTATGGGGCGGTATTGCGCGCCGACGTGGAACGCATCGAAATTGGGGCTTATACTAATATCCAAGATGGGGCGATCCTACACGGAGATCCGGGCAAAATTACTATCCTTGAAGATTATGTCACCATCGGGCATCGGGCGGTAATTCACGCAGCCCATATTGAACGCGGTTGTTTAATCGGCATTGGGGCAGTGATTCTCGATGGTGTGCGCGTCGGGGCGGGTAGTATTGTCGGGGCGGGTAGTATCGTCACAAAAGATATACCACCGCGATCTTTAGTGGTGGGCATTCCTGCTAAACGCGTCCGGGAAGTGTCGCCACAGGAGGCTCAAGAGTTGATCGAACACGCCGAGCGCTATGCTAAACTTGCCCTCGTTCATGGGGGAAAAGCTACTGATACTGGATTCCCAAAACGGGCGGATTAGGGTATAAATATAAGATGAGAATCAAGTAACAATCTTTTAAGCACCGATCGAGGAGAACGAAATCTATGGACTGGAGAGTGTTAATCGTTTTAACCCCTTTGCTTATCGCTGCTGGCTGGGCTTTCTTCAATATCGGCGCTGCCGCTATTAGACAAGCTCAACAGTTTCTCAGCAAACAAAGTTAATAAAAGTTTATAGTTCTTAGTAAAACCGACCGCCTAGGCGATCGGTTTTTAATTTTTCCCTAAGCGGCGATCGCAGCTTGGGGTGTAGGATGTGAGGTGTGGGGTGTAGGGAAGGAAACCTATTTCATCTCTAGTGGTGAAAATTTTTTCATCGGGACTGAATCCTGAATCCTGAATCCTGAATCCTAACCCCACCAATACACTTTTTCAGCAAACCCTACTTAACCATGAAATCTAACTGTCAAAATCTCATTCAAGAACTTTCCTATCTGGAAATTATCACCGATCCGGGGCAAGTGGCGAAACTTTCCTTAGATTATTATCATTTTAGTCCCATTTTAGAGGCACAACTGCGAGATAAACGGGCTGATTTAGTCATTCGTCCCCAGAATAGCCAAGAGGTTATTGACATCGCTAAAACCTGCGTTAAATACCAAATTCCTTTAACAGTTAGAGGTGCGGGTACAGGTAATTATGGTCAATGTGTTCCCTTGCAGGGAGGAGTAATTTTAGATACAACCAAACTAACAAAAATTATCTCGATCGAACCGGGTACAGCCCGGGTAGAAGCGGGGGTAAAAATGGCATTTTTTGATAAACAAGCTCGCGAAATCGGTTGGGAATTAAGAATGGCTCCCTCTACCTATCGGACGGCGACAATTGGCGGTTTTATCGGGGGTGGCAGTGTGGGCATGGGTTCGATTAATTATGGACAATTAAAGGATAGGGGCAATCTGCAAGCATTGCAATTAGTCACCCTAGAAGCGGAACCAAAAATTATCGAACTACGGGGGGATGAGGTAGAAAAAGTCAATCATGCCTACGGAACAAATGGCATTATTACCGAGTTAGAAATAGCCCTCGCTCCCTGTTATCCTTGGGCAGAATTTATCGTTACTTTTGCCGATTTTATCACCGCCGCTAAATTCGGTCAAGCTCTCAGTGATAGTGATGGCATTGTCAAGAAAATGGTTAGTGTTCACTCTTGGCCAATTCCCGCTTATTTTACTGCTCTTAAGGATTATTTAACCACAGGAAAAGCGGCAGTTTTGTTAATAGTATCGGCAGGCGATCGAGTTGCATTAGAGTCTTTAATTAAAGAATATAATGGTGAACTTACTTACTATAAAACGCCAGAAGAAACTCAAAAAGGCAACAGTATCTTAGAATTTACTTGGAATCATACCACTCTCCATGCGCGTAGTTTTAACCCCAAAATAACTTATCTACAAGCTTTTTATTTTAATCTAGCCACGGTAGAGAAACTCTATAATTATTTTGGGGAGGAAATAATGATGCACCTAGAATTTTTGAAATTTCAAGGTAAAGTTATTCCCGCCGGTCTTCCCTTGCTAGAATTTACCACAGAAACTCGATTAAATGAGATTATTGCTATCTATGAACAACAGGGGGCAGCCATTGCCAATCCTCACACTTATATCATGGAAGATGGCGGCAGCAGACAGATTAATCCCCTGCAACTAGAATTTAAAAAACTCGCCGATCCCTACGGATTGAACAATCCGGGTAAAATGCGAGCATGGATTGAAGCAAGGGGGTAGGAGTTCGATTCAGGCTAGATTAAACAAGTTGACATCCTCGCCGCCGTAAAACGGAGGGGATCGAACCTAAAACACTAACCGGTAAAAAGGGAGTGGGGAAAACAAAGCTCCCCGCTGCTCCTTGCCTATTCCCAGACTTGCCCCGATCCGATACAATTAAACGGTTGTCTTGGAAGAATTAATAGTGATCGAGCGTTATACTCTCCCTGCGATGGGGAATTTGTGGACGGATAGATATAAATATCAAACATGGCTAGAGGTAGAGATAGCCGTCTGTGAAGCGCAGGCAGAATTAGGCTATATTCCCGGGGATGCAGTGGCAGAAATTAAGGCAAAAGCTAATTTTGATCCCGATCGCATTTTAGAAATAGAGGCAGAAGTACGCCACGATGTCATCGCCTTTTTAACAAATGTTAACGAATATGTGGGCGAGCCGGGGCGTTATATTCATTTGGGTTTAACCAGTTCCGATGTACTAGATACTGCCCTGTCCTTACAATTAGTCGCCAGTTTAAACCTGATTTTAGAACAATTAGAAGATTTTATTCAAGCCCTGCGCTATCGCGCCCAAGAACACCGTTATACAGTCATGGTAGGACGTTCCCACGGCATTCACGCCGAACCGATCACCTTTGGCTTTAAACTAGCGGGATGGTTAGCGGAAGTGCTACGGGGACGCGATCGTTTAATTCGCTTGCGCCAAGACATCGCCATCGGTAAAATATCCGGTGCAGTGGGAACCTATGCCAATATTGACCCCAAAATTGAGGCGTTAACCTGTCAGAAGTTAGGATTAGAACCGGATACCGCTTCCACTCAAGTGATCTCGCGCGATCGACACGCCGATTATGTGCAACAATTAGCCTTATTAGCGGCCTCGATCGAACGTTTTGCCGTGGAGATTCGCAACCTGCAAAGAACCGATGTCCTAGAAGTGGAGGAATACTTTTCCAAAGGACAAAAAGGCTCCTCCGCTATGCCCCATAAACGTAATCCCATCCGTTCAGAACGCTTAACGGGAATGGCGAGAATTATCCGTAGTCATAGCGTTTCCGCCTTAGAAAATATCGCCCTCTGGCACGAAAGAGATATTTCCCATAGTTCCGTAGAACGGGTAATGCTGCCGGATGTTTGCATTTTGACCCACTTTATGCTCAAGGAAATCACCGATTTAGTCAAAAATCTGCTGGTATATCCCGAAAACATGAAGCGGAATATGAATGTTTACGGTGGCGTGATTTTCAGTCAAAGAGTTCTTTTAACTTTAGTGAGTAAGGGAATTAGCCGGGAATCTGCCTATAAAATCGTCCAAGAAAACGCCCATCGCGCTTGGAACACCGATAACGGCAATTTTAAAGCTTTTATCAGTCAAGATGAGCAAGTTACCGCTATTTTATCCCCCGACGAGATCGAAAGTTGCTTTGATCCTCAGCAGCACCTAAATCATCTTAATAGCATCTACCAAAGGTTAGATATTTAAGGAGCTTTCAGTGATCAGCTATCGGCCACGTTTTTGAGATCGGCAACTTGAAACCTTGGGAGTAACAATGCCATGACGATTACCGCGATCGACCTACCGATAGAAAAAATTGCCCAGTTTTGCGATCGCTGGCAAGTAACCGAATTTGCTCTATTCGGCTCCGTCCTGCGCGAAGACTTCCGCCCCGACAGCGACATTGATGTTATGGTGGAATTTCATCCAGAAGCTCACCCCACATTCAGCACCCTAGACCAAATGGAAGCAGAGCTAAAAAGCATTTTCGATCGAGATGTTGACCTGATTACCCGCCAAGGCATTGCCACCAGTCGCAACTACCTACGCCGTAATCAAATCCTTTCTTCGGCTCAAGTGATTTATGCAACGGGATCCCCAATTCCTGCTTGATATGCTGCAATCCGCAGATTTTGTCGGGTGCGTTTCTTGCTGCGACGACAGGGAACGCACCTTACCGATTATCGAAAATTTGGGTTAAAACCCCGTCCTTTTAGGACGGCTTTAAGCTAGAATAAAAAAGCGATAACCAAGCTAAAAACTGAACCTTGACAACAGATAGTAGGGGGTTTTGTTCAGAAAAGAATTCAAATTCGGCCTTGACCGAGTAAAACTTTCTAGGAAATAAGGTTGAACATTAGATTTTTTCGACTTGTTCAAAGTGGCCGGAGGGCATTCGGACACTCAAAACGGACGGGTCGAAAGAGTCAGACTTAAGCAATTAAGCGTTTTTCGCTATCTGCGTCAACCCCATTGACGCGACCACCCTAAAAAAGTGGCGTGGTGAGGAATCGCCGTCCGTTTTACGGCGGCGAGGATGTCAAGATACAATCGCGGCATATACTTCTCGCTTGCGACAACCGCGATGAATGTTTTCTGGCGCTATTTCCCCTTGGCATTTGTTGTTATGCTTTCTAATTGTTTCACCCCACAACAAGGGCGAACGGAATCGCCTAAAATTACCTGTAAAACAGAAAGCTATCCTTCCACGAGGCAAAAAGTTCCCACGACAATGATCGAGAACGGACCGGGGAATTTAGTACCATTTATTTATTGGGTGGATGAAGTTGCCGGGGAAAAGCCACTAGAGCGGTGTAAGGAAGTTTCTGAGATCATTCAAGCAAGACTTGACGATAAAACCTGGAGTCGTTCTTTTTTACGGACGGGAAAATCGAGGGATAATTATCCGATCATTTGTTTTGTCAAGGAACCCAAAGATAAAGCTTGCGATACCGAAAGAGAACTTATCGTCAAATTAAAGCGGGGGGAGAACGCGGAGAGAGTTTTAGATAAAATGTTAGCCCTTCGCCATCGGACGGATTTAAAATTAACGGGCGAGTTTCGATTTTATTATGGGGAGACTCACCGAGAGGTTTATATTCATGTCAAGAAGTTTCTCGAAGAAGTGGAGCGATCGAGGACTGAAAGACAATGATAAAAAGATGGTTCGCTTGGTTGGGTATTGTCTCGATATTGATACCTTTTCCTGTAGCGATCGCTCAGTTTGACCAATTACAATTAAAGGAGATTACCGTCAGAATTGATGTAGAAGGAAGCTATAAAGAGGATGGAGGTTCTGGGGTAATCGTTCGCCAGCAAGGACAATTCTACACGATTCTAACAGCATATCATGTGGTGCAAGAAAAGAGAAACTATAAAGTTTTAATTTTTAATCCTTCTAATCAGCAAATAATCGGTAGCCACATCATTAATGAGAAAAATATTAAGCAAATTGACGATTACGATCTAGCGGAGATTACAATACAAAGTTCTGCTAAATATCGAACGGCGAATATAGGAGATAGCCAGCAATTACAACCCACCGATGATCTAACCGTTTCTGGCTATCCGCTTCCTTCCTATCTGATTACAGAAAGGCTATCTACTTCCACCCTTAAACCGGGTAAATTTACTGATAGATTACCTCCTGATGCTCTACTAAAAGGGAAAAAGGGGGCGACGCTGAAGATGGATGTAGCAACGGAAGTCGGAATGAGTGGCGGCGCGGTTGTCAATAAAAATGGTGAATTAGTCGGAATATTAGTCGAAGCAGATAAAGACGCTTCTGGGAATAAATCTTCACCTTTAGCGATTCCTATTGATTTATATCCTCAGTGGCAAGCGATTCGGAATTCTCAAAGATTATCTTCCCCTCTTCCCTCTCCCAATCAAACTTTGGAGCAATTACTAGCGGCTAAGAAATGGGGAGCAGCAAATGATAAAACTTGGGAGATTTTATTAAAAGAAGGTGATGCGGATCAGTCAGGTGATCTAAATAGTTTTGAGGTGAAAAATCTAGAATGTTCCACATTAAAATATCTAGATGTAAAGTGGCAACAAGCCTCTGGTGGAGAATACGGCTTCAAAGTATAAAGAGGCATTTACAGCGCATATCACAGTGAATATAATAGAGATAACCCGGAGTCGAACATCGATAAATATACAGCATTTGCTCAGAAGGTAGGATGGTTTAACAATATTCAAGAAATATCAAAAGATCTTTCTCCCAATAGCCTATACTCTCGAAAAAAAACTAATCGAGGTTTTTATCCGATTTGGTTTGTGTATGGCGAGAAAATAGAAAAAATTCCTTTCGGTTTGCCAGTACCCATCTATAATAATTATAATGAGTTAGATGACTTATATAAATATCGAGATCCTTGGCAAAGCGAGGGAACTATCTTATATGGTCGGTTATGGGATTGTTTATAATAATTTTTTAAAATAAACTTTACTCCACAGAGGAAGGAACTTAAAGCATTAATCAAAAGATAACTCTCTTTGATTGGTCATACAATCTTGAAGATATAAATCTATTAACTCTTGATAAGAAATACCTTTTTCCTTGGCTTTCTTCTCAAAATATTCAATCACTTCAATTCCTAAAGGTAAGGTGACTTGTTGTTTTAATTTTTGAGAAAAAGGATTAGGACGACTTTTCATGTTAGCAAGGTCATATTCACGTTTCATCATGATTATCCTCTATATTGTTGACTTTCGTTTTTAGTGGCTTTTCGGGCTGAAATAATTCTAATTACTGATTCTTCTTCTCGGTAACAATGAACAATGAGCAATATCCTCATTTTATAACTTTTTCCCAGAAGTAAGAATCGGTCTTCTTGTTCTGAATGGTCATCATCCCAAAATTGAATTGCCTTATCATCATAAAAAACAGATTTAGCCTCCTCAAAAGAAACACCATGTTTTTTTTGATTAACTCGGTTCTTTTCTATGTCCCATTCAAAGGTTAAGGGTTGCATCGCGGAGTAGAGACAGATTAACGATTTTGAACTTTGATCAAAAGCTGAAGCATGACGATTATAGGCGTTTATCTAGGTAATTTAATATCTTCGAATTCTAGAAGATCAGTATCACCAATATAGCCAAAACTAATTTCAATTTTGTAAAACTCGTTGACCTGAGAAGAAACATTATTGAACGTTAGCGTTACTTTAACAGGTGTTCCTTGAGGAAATTTCAATTTTAAGTGACTTTGAGCTTCTTGATTACCAATCTTTATTTTAGCGCAGGGATAAACATTACCAGACGTGTCAAATAATCTAGTAAGATTTCCTTCCTGGCATCGCGCAATAGCATAATGACCTGCTTTTCCTCTAACCACCACCGCACATTGCACGCTTGGACCATTACGTTTACAACCTTGAAAAGCTGCCTCATACCATTTATACTCATTAACATTGGCTTGTGCCAGTAGTTGTGTGTCCCTACGGCTATTGATTCCGTCGTTGACTTGGCTTTCCCTTACCCCTGTCATTCTCTGAGATGCCGATACGCTAACCCCCGAAACTAATAAGGTCAAAGCGAGTAAACCAAAAGCCGATGTTCTGTAAACCATATCAGGTGACTCCTCACACAATAAAGAAAACCGAATGATGCTATTATAGCCGAGATCGTAGCACAGATCATTATATTTGAAGCATTGTCCAGTAAATCCTATTATTTTGATGAGAATTTAATCAATTTATAGAGAAGAAATAGATTGATAAGGAATGATTTCTTCTAGCCTATTGCCTAGATTTTCTCTGGCTACATCCAATTCATAAGCCTTCTGTAAATTCATCCACAATTCTGCACCGGTATTAAAGAAACGTCCTAATTTTAAAGCAATATCTCCCGTGAGATTCGCGTCTCCTTGTAGGATGTGATAGAGAGTTTCTGACGATACATAAATTTTTTGGGCAAGCTGAGAGATAGTAAGATCAATTTCTTCTAATTCATCCGCAAGAATTTCAACGGGGTGAATGGAGCTTTTCCAATTATTCATCATCAACCTCCCTTAATAATCATCAACAATTTCAACATGACAGGATTTCTGTGTCTTGACAGCGAAAACTTTTAATTATAGACTATTTCGCTTCTTTAACTGAATCTAACTTCAAAGAATTGATTATCTCTTTCGCTTCCTTTTCATACTTATTAAAGTCTTGGGTACTGGCTTCATAACGAATCTTATATTGTTTTTTTCTGTATAAAAAACCAATATCTCTTCGTTTAATATTGTCTGCCTCATAAACTAATTCGTAAGCTGAATTACCCTTGAATTGAAATTCTTCATTCCCTGTAAAATAAGTATTTTTCTTGTTATTTATTGATGATTGTGCTTTTTGTTTTTCTTTCTGGTAAAATTTTTGCAAAGTAATATCATTTTCATAAAGTTCTTCGATAATCAAGCGTATTTTAGGAGAATTGCTTTCATCGCTGAGAAAAGTTCTGGGAATGATGGTAGCGTCAGGAACATCAGGAATTGCGACAGATTGACATCCAAGTTGTTGCCAATTCTGCGGGATTTGAACAGTGATCCCCTCGCAAGAGAAGGAAACAGGTTTTGGGAATAACATAGTTAGCCAAAGTTGAACCTTATCGGGATTAGTGATAAAAGTAACTATAACCGAACCCGATGCAGTCACGAACGCTATCAGTAAACTTTTTTGCCCGAATTTCATTAGCCATGAAGGGATCGTGTTTTTTTTCTCTGATTCGGTAGAATTTATAGAGGGTTGTTCGGATTGATGACTTTTTGTCTGATTGTTTGTCCAGAAAGGTAATAGTTGACCGATCCTTGTAATGATCGATTGTTTTGATTTTGTCTCTGGTGTGGTAGAACTTACAGAGGGCTGTCCGGATGGATGACTTTTTTTCTGATTGTTTTTCCTAGAAAGGGGTAGTTTAGGGATCATTGGTTGACGATGGTTGTTGATGGCATACAGCAGTTACTTTATTCCTCTGGTACAGCCAATTCCTTATTGGATAAACCTTTCAGGGTGGAGAATTTACCAGAACAAACATGAATCCGCCGTAACAATATTATAACTACCGATCAATTCCTGAGAGATTTTGTCGGGTGCGTTCCCTGCTGCAACGAGGGGGAACGCACCTTACCGATCGATTCCTGAGAGTATAGGGTCTTAGTCTGACAAGGCCCATGCACAACAGCTTATCTGGCTGACGGCCGGCGGCTGACGGCCGGCGGCTAAAAATTAACATTGCAAGAAAACTTAACAATTGGCCAAGAAACTCGATCGAGTAGGTAGAATAACAAGTAAATCATTTTGTAAACTCCAACCGATTAACTAACTAGAATAGAGATAACCCAGAACGCCTGTGATAGATAAAAGACGCACTACTCGCGATCTCCCCCAAATTAACGAAAGAATCCGCTTTCCCGAAATCCGCGTTATCGATAGCGACGGCTCTCAACTAGGAATTATTACTCCTGCCGAAGCTTTGCGCGTGGCCGAAGAAAAGGAACTTGATCTCGTCCTCGTCAGTGAAACGGCAAGTCCTCCCGTTTGCCGGATTATGGACTATGGCAAATACAAGTTTGAACAGGAGAAAAAAGCCCGCGAAGCCAAGAAAAAACAGCATACAGCCGATATAAAAGAAGTTAAAATGCGCTATAAAATCGATGAGCATGACTACAACGTGCGAGTCAACCAAGCGCAACGTTTTTTAAAAGCGGGAGATAAGGTAAAAGCGACGATTACCTTCCGAGGCCGGGAAATTCAACACTCCAACCTAGCGGAAGAATTACTGGCGCGCATGGCCAAAGATTTACAGGATGTGGCTGAGGTACAGCAAGCGCCAAAAAAAGAAGGTCGTAACATGATGATGATGTTATCGCCGAAAAAATAACTAACTAATCCGGAAAAAAGGGGCTAAGACCCCTTTTTTGTTTTTCGGAAATCCTGAAGGGAAACCGATAATCTAAAACAAATGTATTATCCAGATTTTGACTCGGTTCGCCGAATCGCCACCACTGCTGGCCGGGGAGGTTGATTAACTTGACCACTGGGCCAATTCGACCCTAGGGGTACTTGCCGCATTTGTTCAAATTCCTGCCCATTAGTGGTTTTAAGGACAAATTTGCGGTTTTCAAAGGCCAAATCCCGACGAATTCCCCCCGCTTCTCCCGGATGTTGTACTGCCAAAAATAACGTCTCTTGGTCGGGAGTAAAGTACAATCCCGTTAATTCCGCATCCATGGGAGCGATAGCAAAAGGATAGGGATGCTCTTGACCCTTGGCAAACACCCAAGCGCTATTATTGCCAAAAATACCCAATAAATCCCGTTGACTAACCGGGACCCCTTGGGGATAACGAGTTTTCATCTCTCGATTTAACCCACCCGTGGAAATATCGCTAACCATCCAGAGATTTCCCTGTTTATCGAAAGCGAGGTTATCGGGATTAGAAAAACCCTCACCTTTCTCTGTCGGTTCCCCTCCATAAGCGACCACATCCCAACGAAAACTTAAGGAAGCAGCATCGTTATTATCTTCCCTTAAGCTGATAATCCAACCAAATTCGTAGGGTATTTCGCCATTTGGCCCCTTAAATATCTCCTTATCGGCTCCTCCCTCCGCTTCACTGGGACTACCAGAGGTAAACGTCATATATAAAGTGCCATTCTCGTCCACTTCCGTATCTTCTGGGCGACCAGTACAAGTGACCCCAACGGCGTTAGCGGCAAAATGAGCATCGACGAGAATTGCTCCCTGTTTTTCCGTCCCATTACCTTCATACAGGTCCGCGAGGGTCTTATATTTAGCTTTGTAGGCTAGAATCTCCTCATCGTCCTTAAATAGCAGTAATTTAGTCTCATTGACCGTTCTTTCGGGATTCGGCAAAGCTACCACCCCATCCCCCCGACTAGCGGCAATTTGACTCGGTAGGACGGGATTTATCTCCGTGTCGGGATTTAAGGGTATCCAATAACCGGTTTTATCGGGGTTGAATTTGGCCCCGTAGAGCATTCCTTTTTCTAGGAGTTTTGAGTTATTTTTCTGCTTAATATCGCTAATTTTGCCCTCCGAAACGAATTTATAGACATGACCGCCTCTGCGATCGCATCCTGAATAAACCGCCAAGGGTTGCCCCGTTTGAGCGAGAAAAGCGACGGCTTCATGGCGAAAACGCCCTAACCAAGTGTGTTTTGTGCCATAATCGTCGGGATTGGCAGGATCCACCTCCACCATCCAACCGTATTTATTTCCCGCTAACCCGAAGACGTTACCCCGGCCATCCACTTCCGAACTATTGAGAATAAAGGGAGTAGTATCGGGATGCAAAGGGGAACCATCTTTTAAAACTACCTCCGTCACTTGGTCTTGAAAGTTCTCCTCGGCACTAAATACAGTCCCCCAAGGCGTTGTTCCCCCGGCACAATTTTGCAACGTTCCGATAATTTTTGCCCCTAATCCGTCATCGTAGCCAAGTTTATCGGTTTTGGTAAAAATTGCTACAGCAGGACCGGTCGCTTTTAGGTATTGACCGTCCTTTAGTCCAGAGATACCAGTAATGCGGCGATCGGCTTTACTATAGGTACGTTGCCATTTTCCTGTTGCATCTTTAGCCAGGGAAATTACGCCAATTCCCTGATCAATTAAGCCTTCTAGGGAGATTTCCTCGATTTTTGCCTTTAAGCTGGCATCTTGCAGGTGATAGGCGGCAATTTCACCCTTTTCGTTCGTTTTTTCCCGTACTTCCTTGACGGGTAGGGTTTTACCAATCACTTGTTCAAAGGTTTGTAGCCAAGTACGACCACTGATATATTCAAAATTAACGGTTAGATAACCTTGACCCGGACTGGTTTCGATAAAAGATAGATAATCATTGTTATAACCGAAACGGGAATCACCCACTTTATCTCCCCACTGTGCCAGCACATCATAGGTGAATCCTTGAGGAAGAACGAGATCATCTAGGACTTTATAGGTTTGATAGGCACTTTTTTGGCTTTCATCGCTCATGCCGTCAATTTTTAAGGGAATCGGCAGTTTGACTGCAGCAAAGTTTAACCCGAAACTATTAGCAGCGATCGCAGGACTGCTAATCAGAGAGGAATATTTTTTCTCTTGCAGACTGAAAAAAGAGACACCGGCAGTGGCAGTTAAAAAGGTGAGGAAATTACGGCGAGAAATACTCATATTTTCAGTAATAAAGTCAAAACTGATACTCAGACCTTGATTAGGTTAAATTTTATTACGGACACTTGACATAGGGATTATACAGTATCCAAGTTATGACTAAGTTAACAGCCAGTTAAAAAGCTCTCCTGCAAAAATCAAAAATCTTCCGTTAGGTGAGGAGACTCGGAGACAGGAGGAGAAAAAAGAGGCAAGAAAATCCCATCCCTCCCTCGGAATTTAAAAAACCGTGGTGTCGTTCAAACCATTCAAAAACAGGTAGCCGTTACCTATCGCGGTCAAGCCTATAATATCACTCAGTCTTTAGCTTCTTTGCCCAGGGAAAGACCCTCTTTAAGTTTTTAACTTCTAGTTCATTTTTCGATCAATCTCTTTTAAATATTGTCAATTAATGATCACAGCAATTACCTTAAACGGGTTTTATCTTCCCTCTTGCTCCCTTGCTCCAAGGGGGATTTTTAACTTGTTTTACCAGCAAGGAATATATGTTCATAGTTAACAAAATTAATTACACATATTTTTCCCTTCCGCAGTTCCGCAGTTCTGGTGTTCCCCTTTTCTGGGGTGTGAATTTAATTTTGTCGAACTGCTGATAGTTATCAGTTTTTTGTAGAATAGGGAGATTGAGAAAACGAACATCTGCCCCTATGACAAGATTTCCTTTGACTGGTCGCTATTCTAGTTTATGCGTCTTACTCACTTTATTCTGGTTAAGCGGTCAATCTTTACCGGTGCGAGCGGAAAAAATCTATAGTCCCGTCCCCCTCATCCTCAATAAAGAAATTAACGATACTCTCACCGACAAAGATATTCCCACAGGTGAAGGGGGGTTTGCTAGGGATTATACCGTAGATTTGGACAAGGACGATCAGGTGGCCATCGATCTCAAATCGGAAAATTTTGATGGGGTGTTAATTCTCCTGGCCGCCGATGGTTCCACTGTAGCGGAAAATGATGATGGTCCCGATGGTGGCACTAATGCCCTCCTCTTTGCGCGCATTACCGAGTCGGGTAAATATATTATTCGGGTGAGAGCTTTCGGAGAAACCGGTGGAGGAAAATTTACCCTGAAATTAACCCGTTTACGGGCCGTGGAGGGCAAAAATTAGCTAATTAGGGTTTGCGGCAAAAAGTTTTTCGGTGGGGGTTGGGGGTTGGGGGTTGGGGGTTGGGGGTTGGGGGTTGGGGGTTGGGGGTTGGGGTGTGGGGTGTGGGGTTTTACCCATTTTCAGGTGGTCAATTACCTAATTTTCAGGGAAAAAGTCCCTGAATTTTCCCCCCAATCACTCCAAGGGTCGGCAC
>NZ_JADBSA010000066.1:0-9508 GCF_020246945.1 Microcystis sp. M113S1
GCTTACGGTGCAGTCGCTGGTATTGAAATTGACGAAGGTATAGACCGTTATGCCTATAATAAAGGACTATTTGTGATTAAACCATCTGGGGATACAGTGGAGATTATTAATGATGAAAACTTTCGACCGAGGACTTGGTAAGGTAGTACAGGTATCTTGTCCTACGGCTATCTACAAATTAATTACACCCAGCTAATTAACTTGATTTTCGTCCGTTCATAGTAGTGAAAATGCGATGAATTGATTCAATCTTTCATAAAACCATAAATTTATGCCATAGTGACCGAATATGGTGTCGTGAGCTTTTTGGCTGTGATCGGTAAACGGTAATCAGTGAACTGAAAACTCACATCCGATCAGTGATCACTGATAAGCTATACTGGGGAAATTGCGCTAACAGCAGGGTTGCTGCTGCCTGTCGTTAAATTGTCTCTAGTGAAATTGAGGAATTAACTTTGTCTAAACAAGATCTAATTGAAATGGAAGGAACCGTCACCGAATCTTTGCCCAACGCCATGTTTAGGGTGGATTTAGATAACGGTTTCAACGTCTTAGCCCATATATCCGGCAAAATCCGCCGTAATTATATCAAAATCCTCCCCGGCGATCGAGTCAAAGTGGAACTGACCCCCTACGACCTAACCAAAGGCAGAATTACCTATCGCCTGAAAAATCAAAAAAAATAGTGACAAATAGGGGCAGAGAAGCCAAAAAGCCTAATAAGCGGCCAAATTTATTTTAAAAAAATAGGTGACACGAGTAAAAGAAATCTGATATAATAGTAAGCTTGCAGTGTTGCCAGAATAGTTAGGCATGAAAGTTAGAGCGTCTGTCAAAAAAATGTGCGAAAAGTGCCGCGTCATCCGTCGGCGCGGTCGAGTCATGGTAATTTGTTCTAACCCCAAACACAAGCAGAGACAAGGTTAACCCACCAAAGTCACTGTCTTGGGGCAGAGAATCGTTACCGTTAATTGTAGTCGTTTTTGGAAAAAAAATCGTTCATAGGGAGAAAGAAAAAGCGTGGCAAGGATAGCTGGTGTAGACCTACCTCGCGATAAGCGTGTGGAAATCGCCCTGACCTACCTCTACGGAGTGGGTCTATCGCGTTCCCAAGAAGTCTTATCCGCGACGGGTGTTAACCCTGACACTCGGGTCAAGGATCTCAGCGATGAAGACGTGGCGGCGCTACGGACTTATATCGAAACAAATTATCAAATCGAGGGGGATTTGAGACGCTGGGAGGCGATGAACATCAAACGCCTCGCCGATATCGGCACCTATCGAGGTCGTCGGCATCGGCTAGGATTACCCGTGCGCGGGCAACGGACGCGAACCAATGCGCGGACCCGTCGCGGTCGTCGGGTGACAGTGGCAGGGAAGAAAAAAGCCCCCTCCAAGAAATAATTTTTTATTCATTGCGATATCCCCCAATCAAGAAAAACTATGGCGCGACCAACCAAAAAAACCGGACCAAAAAAACAGAAGAAAAATATTCCTACCGGAGTCGCTCACATTCAATCGACCTTCAACAATACCATTGTCACGATCTCCGATACCAAAGGCGATGTGATCTCTTGGGCATCGGCGGGATCGAGTGGTTTTAAAGGAGCTAAAAAAGGAACCCCCTTCGCCGCCCAAACCGCCGCCGATAACGCCGCCCGCCGAGCGATCGAACAGGGAATGCGTCAACTAGAGGTGATGGTTAGCGGCCCTGGGGCAGGACGGGAAACCGCAATCCGGGCCCTGCAAGGAGCAGGATTAGAAATCACCCTGATCCGGGACGTGACCCCCATCCCCCACAATGGTTGTCGTCCTCCCAAACGCCGGAGAGTGTAAACAGTGAACAGCTTTTTCAGGTGACAGGGATCTTGAGGCCGGCAGCCGTTAGCTTTTGGCGCATCAGCAGGAGAATCGGGTCGTCAAAGACCATCTGAGCAAAAAACTGAACGCTGAACGCTAAATGCTGAACGCTAGAGAAAACTGATAACTGATAACTGATAACTGATAACTGAACAAGGGAGGTCAATCGGTGGCGCAATTTCAAATCGAGTGTGTAGAAGCAAAAACTTACAAGAATCAGAGTCAGTACAGTAAATTCGTACTAGAGCCTCTGGAAAGAGGCCAGGGTACGACCGTAGGTAATGCCCTGAGACGGATTCTCATTTCCAATCTGGAAGGGGCGGCCGTGACGGCCCTGCGGATCGCGGGAGTCAATCACGAATTTGCCACCGTCCAGGGAGTACGCGAGGACGTGATGGAACTCATGCTCAACATGAAAGAAATCATCCTCAAAAGCTACACCAATCAAACCCAGATCGGGCGTTTAGTGGCAACTGGACCGGCGACGGTAGTGGCGGCACAATTCGATTTACCCTCAGAAGTGGAGATAGTCGATCGCAATCAGTACGTCGCTACCCTAGCCGAAGGGGCGAAGCTAGAGATGGAATTTCGCGTGGAAAAAGGCAAAGGCTACCGGACGATTGATCGCAGTAAAGACGAAGCCACTTCGCTAGACTTTCTGCAAATCGACTCGATTTTTATGCCCGTAACCAAAGTCAACTACAGCGTCGAAGATATCCGTTCCGAAAGCGGTCAAGCTAGAGATCGTCTGCTCTTAGAAATTTGGACAAACGGGAGCATTAACCCCAAAGAAGCCCTTTCCCAAGCGGCCGATATGCTAGTTAATCTCTTTAACCCGCTCAAGGATCTCAACGCCCTCGAATCTTCCGGTAACTTTGACGACCAAGAGATCAACCAAGAAAACCAAATTCCGATCGAGGAACTACAATTATCCGTGCGCGCCTACAATTGCCTGAAGCGAGCGCAGATCAACACCGTAGCCGACCTCCTCGATTACAGCCAAGAAGATCTCTTAGAAATCAAAAACTTTGGGCAGAAATCGGCTGAAGAAGTCATTGAAGCCCTACAAAAACGGTTAGGCATCACCCTACCCCAAGAAAAAAGCAAGTAAACCCAATTCCAGGAAAATACCATGAGACATCGATGTAAAGTGCCTCAATTGGGTCTGCCGGCTGACCAAAGAAAGGCACTGCTGCGCAGCTTGGCCACCCAGCTAATTCGCCACGGTCAGATCACCACCACCCTAGCGAAAGCGAAAGCGGTGCGAGCAGAGGTAGACCACATTATCACCCTAGCTAAAGACGGTTCCCTGAGCGCCCGTCGCCAGGCTATGGGCTACATCTACGATAAACAACTGGTTCACGCCCTCTTTGAAGGCGCACAAGCCCGTTATGGCGGTCGTAACGGCGGTTATACCAGGGTCGTGCGTACCCTGCGCCGTCGCGGGGATAATGCCCCCATGGCGATTATCGAACTGATGTAAAGATGACAGCTTGCCACCAGTCGCGGATCGCCCTAGTTATCCAGTATGTGGGAACTAATTTCCACGGCTGGCAACGGCAACCCCATCACAGGAGCGTGCAGGAAGAAATCGAGAAGGCTCTGGCCGATATTCTCGGTCATGACGTCACTCTGCACGGGGCCGGACGTACCGATAGCGGTGTTCACGCCGCCGCCCAAGTTGCCCATTTCGAGCAGCAGAGTCCGATCCCACCTTCCCATTGGGCCAAGATTCTCAATGCTCGGCTAGATGAAGATATCGTCATTCGGGCCTCGGCCCGGGTTCCCGATCGCTGGCACGCCCGTTTCTCGGCCCTCTGGCGACGTTATCGTTACACCCTCTATACCGACCCCATCCCCAATCTATTTGTTAGCCCCTTTAGTTGGCACTACTACCATCGTCCCCTCGATGCCAATTTGATGGCCAGGGCCTTAAAGCCCCTATTGGGTAAGCACCATCTGGCCGCCTTTCACCGTGCTAACTCTAGTCGTGACCATTCCTGGGTAGAAGTACAAGGGGTGGAATGCTACCGTCAAGGGCCGTTTGTACAGATGGAAATTCAAGCCAATGGCTTTTTGTACGGGATGGTGCGCCTATTGGTGGGAATGTTGGTGGAGGTGGGAACTGGTGAGCGATCGCTAGAAAACTTTACCGACATCTGGGTCAATCAGCGCCGAGAATTGGTCAAATACGCCGCACCAGCTAAAGGACTATGTTTACTGCGGGTGGGTTACGCCGATTTTCCCTTTGCCGATAGCGTCTGGTTCGAGACTCAGCCTCTTTATTATTTCCGAGCAGAGGGGATAGGGGAATAGGGTAATGGGGGAATAGGGGAATTTCAACTAAAACCCGAAAACCCTAAAACCCGAAAACTCTAACCCCCCAACACCCAGGTCGGCAATAAAAAAAATTATTTTTGTAAACCAAGGCAAACTCACCATGAACAAAACACCTCTACCAAATTTAGAGACTCTAGAGCAGAAATGGTACGTCATTGATGCGGCCGATCAGCGTCTAGGTCGTCTGGCCACCGAGATCGCTATGATTCTACGGGGCAAAAATAAGGCCACTTTCACCCCCCATCTGGATACGGGGGATTTTGTCATTGTTATTAACGCCGAAAAAGTGACGGTGACGGGCAAAAAACGCCAACAGAAAGTTTATCGCCGCGATTCCGGCAGACCGGGTGGTATGAAGGTAGAAAGCTTCGATAAACTGCAAAAACGCATTCCCGAACGGATTATCGAACACGCTGTTAAGGGAATGCTCCCGAAAAATAGCTTAGGTCGGAAATTGTTCACGAAACTGAAAGTTTATGCCGGTGCGGAACATCCCCATCAGGCACAACAACCGGAAGTTTTAGCGATTAATACGATTCCCGCAGGAGGAAATTAAGTCAATGCAAGCCACGGACAGTAAAAATAAGGTAGTTTATTGGGGAACGGGACGACGCAAATCGGCGGTCGCTTCCGTGCGTCTCGTGCCGGGGACGGGGGCCATTACCGTTAACGGTCGCGATGGAGAAACCCATTTTAACCGCATTCCCACCTATATCCAGACGATTAAGGCTCCTCTGGAGACTTTGGGACTGGAAAACGAGTATGATATCATCGTTAAGGCCGAGGGCGGTGGTTTGACCGGCCAAGCGGACGCGGTGAAATTGGGTGTCGCTAGAGCTTTATGTCAATTAGCGCCGGAAAATCGTCCTCCCCTCAAGAGTGAAGGTTATCTGACTCGGGATCCCCGGGCGAAGGAACGGAAAAAATACGGTCTTCACAAAGCGCGCAAAGCGCCTCAATACTCGAAACGTTAGGTTAATAGAGAGGTTTATTATGCCGAAAAAAATTCATCCTACTTGGTATCCGGAAGCTAAGGTGATCTGTAATGGTGAACTGGTGATGACGGTGGGTTCGACCAAACCAGAAATTCATGTGGAGGTTTGGTCGGGTAATCATCCTTTTTATACGGGAACCCAGAAGATGATCGATACGGAGGGCCGGGTCGATCGCTTCTTGCGTAAGTACAAAATGGGCGATAAGTCAAGCAAAAAGGCTGATCAGAAATAATTCTTTACTTTTGCCTTTTTGACCCGGTGGGGAAATTTTCCCGCCGGGTTTTTTGCTATTTTTAGGCTGGTAGGGTCAATATCCTAAATCCGGTTATTAAAGACTGATTATTTATTCTCCCTTTTGCATCAGTGCTTGTCTTCATACAGCTTTTTTCATAAAGATGAAGTATAATCTAATTCGGTATTGGCGATCGCATACTGTTGCCTACACCCTATTTTTAGACTCGCTCCCAGATTTACTAGCACAAGTTGCTCAAAAAGTCAAGCAAATAAAAGATACAGAGCAAAGACAAAATTTTGTCAGTTGTACGGGACTTTTTTGCGCGTATTTCAAGGAAGGCAGCAGCTTTATTCGATTTTTTTGAACTAGAAGATTGAGAAGCTTGGTTAGGATCTCCCGGAAACTGAGCGCTCCCCAGTAAAACCGGGGAAGGAGATATATATTTTTTTACCTACCTGATACTTTTTAAGAGATTAACTGTCTAATCGGGGAATCTTTGCTGTAATTCTTCATCGGATAATCGCGACAACAGAATCATAAAATTTTGCCTTACTTTTTGGGTATGGGGATGATTTTCTCCTAATCTTTCTTGACAAATAGCAATAGCTCTCACACACAACGGTTCTGCTTCTGCGTATCTGCCTTGGGATTCGTATAATACCGCTAAATTATGGAGACTTTTAGCAACACTAGGATGATTTTCTCCTAATCGCTGTTCTTTCAGAGAAAGGGAGCGCTTATACAACAGTTCCGCTTCTGCGTGTCTGCCTTGGGAGCAGTATAATCCGGCTAAATTATTGAGACTGGTAGCAACATCGGGATGGTTTTCTCCTAATACCTGTTCTGTCAGAGAAAGGGAGCGATTATAGAAGGTTTCCGCTTCTTCGTATCTGCCTTGGGAGCAGTATAATCCGGCTAAATTATTGAGACTTTTAGCAAAATAGAGATTGTTTTCTCCTAATAGCTGTTCTATCAGAGAAAGGCATCTCTTACACAAGGGTTCTGCTTCTGCGTATCTGCCTTGGTATTCGTATAGCACTGCTAAACTATTGAGACTGTTAGCAACATCGGGATGGTTTTCTCCTAATAGTTGTTCCCTTAGAGAAAGGGAGAGCTTACACAAGGGTTCTGCTTCTGCGTATCTGCCTTGGCATTGGTATAATAGTGCTAAATTATTGAGACTGGTAGCAACAATGAGATGGTTTTCTCCTAATAGCTGTTCTATCAGAGAAAGGGAGTGCTTATACAAGGGTTCCGCTTCTGTGTATCTGCCTTGGGAGCGGTATAATCCGGCTAAATTATTGAGACTGGTAGCAAAATGGGGATGGTTTTCTCCTAAGCGAGATTGGATTTCTTCACAACATTTTGTGAAGGTAACTGCTGCTAAATTATATTCTCCCTGTCCCTTATAAAACAAAGCTACCCCAAGAAACACCAAAATTAAATTATCTTCCGGGTTGGGAATATCATCTAACATTGTTTGACTGACAAGTTGCAGATGGGGAATTGCGGGAGTTACTGCTGCAATAATCTCCCTTGTGGGGGTTTGCGGGATATTTCCGGCAATAGTTAACAAAGTTTCCACAAAAGCGCATCGATAACGAGAATTTATCTCAGGAATTTCCTGTAATTGCCGTTGAAAAAATTCTCTCACCAGGGGATGAATCCGATAAAAAGAATAGTCCTCATCCACGGGTTGCATCAGATGAGAATTATCCAATTGTCCCCGCGCTTCTTCTAGTTCGCTTTCGGTAATTTCCGTGGATTTTGCCGTATCTTCTAGCAACGTCCAAGCAATAGCCACTGGTGCAAATAAACTCAACAGCATTGCCACTTTTTGACAAACAGAACTTAAATCATCCCAACTGATTTTAATTGCGGCTGCTACCCCTAAATGTCCATAATCTCTGTGGTTTCTTTCCTTAGTTAAAGCAGTATGAGCTAAATTTAATTTATCCCGTAAATGGCTAAACTTTAAATGACGATTTTTCGCTAAATATTCCCCCACTAACTCCACTGCTAAGGTTAAGTTTCCTAAAATTTCGTGACAAATCTGTTCTACTAAAGCTTTTTCTTGCTCAACTTTAGCAGTACCAACAATTTTGGTTAATAACTCTACACATTTATCTAAGGGTAAAACATCTAAAGCTATAGACTCAAATTCCGGACTAAGACACCTTTCCCTAGTGGTGACTAATATCTTAATCCTAGAATCTTTTGGTAACATTCGATCGGGAATTCTGTCGATATTGGGGACATCATCGAGAATTAATAATAATTTTCCCTGCTTAGGTAGCCAATTTTGCCAATACCAGTCCACTTGTTTTTCTAAAGATTCTTTTTTCAATATTTCTGGTAAAGATAGATAGGAACCGGCTAATTTAACTATTTCTTCTGCTAAACCCGATAGTCGCAAGGATAACCAATATTGTGCCGCGTATTCCTGTTGGTATCGTTTCGCATATTCCAAAGCTAAAGCGGTTTTTCCTATTCCCCCTAACCCTTCCACTGCACAAACAATCACCCCTTGTTCTGTTTGCAATTGCTGATGAATTAAGGTTAACTCATCTTCCCTCCCGACAAAATTAACCGTACTTTTGCCCACATTACTAGGGACAGCTTGACGTTCTTTTGGTTCGGGAATACTCAGATTAAAAGTATTATTTTGATTGTTATCAGTTCCATCTTGCTCAATATTGATTTTCATTTTTAATTCTCTCTAAAAATAATTATCTTTGCTCAAAATAAATCTAATATAAAAGTAGTATTGATGAGGTTTTTAAGGAAAATAACGATACATTTCTTTTCGGTGTAGAAGACGAACCAAGGTGACAATATCTTGCTCTAAATATAAACCAAGACGATAATCCCCAATCCGAATGCGATAACATCCTCGATACCCTTGAATCGCTTTGACATTACGCAACTCGGTTAAACTCTTGGCTGATTCTATCTCCTCAATAATTGCCTGAATTTGTCGCTTAATTTTACGATCTTTGAGATGGCGTAGATCTGTCTGAAAGCTTTTACGAAATTCAATATTCGGCTCTTATTCTTTTAACAAAGTCAAAATTTCATCACGACTGACATTGTTACTATCTTTTCCCTCTTGAATTGCCCTAGCCATAGCCGTATCTTCCAGCACTTCATAAATTAACTCTTTTAGTAAATCCTTTTCTTGTATTAATAACTCATAGAGTAACTCTTTTAATATTGGTTTTAACGCTTCCCCTTGTGATTCTGACATAAATTACCTCTTATCTTTGATAATAACTATTTTCAATGATAACATTTACTGGGTTTACCTTTCACAGATTAAAGATGTTGTTCTGTGTATTACCAATTCCTGATTGACTAATATTAATTGTCCGATCGATACTGGCCAAGCTTTTAGAGGGAATACTTACTTTTTTAGCCGATTTTTCACCCCTGTGATCGCACGATTAAATGTGGGAAAATAACGCCTAAAAGTTGACTCAGTATCTAATTCCGCTTCGTAGGTGAGGGAAACAAAAGGAGGTATAGTAGATAGGGCTGCTTTTAATTTGGCTGCTGCCGATCGCTCTGGTTGATTGAGTTTAGCCAGAATTTGGTTTAATAATTCTAAGATTTGTGGAGAAGCAAGTTGATCGGGTGGTTCTGTGGTAATTGCTGTCACTTCTGTGATAATTGCTGCTACCATTACCTCGGCATCAGGAAAGAACGCTTCTTGACTGTCGCTGGCGATTAAATCCCATTTTTCTCGTTCAAAATCCCGAATTTTTCGGCGTAAATCTTCGATCTGCTGCTCGATCCTAACTTGTTCTTCCGGTGCGATTGTAACTAAAGTGTTTCGCTTTCCCGCTAATTGTTGTTTTAAGCGCTGAATATTCTCTTCGAGGTTTTGTAATTCGTCAGTAGCCATGGGAAAATAAGCTTAAATTAGCCAATTAATTCAATTTTGACATCCTCACCGCCGTAAACGGACGGTGATTCCCAAACCTCACGATTTAGGTTTCTGCTTCTTTCCCTTGCGGGGTTCCGCACCTGCCTTAACAGATTTACTCTGTTCTGGTCTTATGGTCGCTCTACAGACTGA
>NZ_JADBSA010000067.1:0-14745 GCF_020246945.1 Microcystis sp. M113S1
CATTGAAGAAGTTTGAGCATATCCTACTCTTTCTTGCTTTTCGTACCATGCTTTTGTTCTGAGATGGAGAGCTTTATTGTAAACTAATCTTACACAGCCCAAGGTGCGCCGCAATAGCGGCTCTTGTTCTGGTGTGGGGTAAAATCGAAACCAATAGGCTTTTTCCATGTCTCACATTCTGGCATATATGGTGTAAATGTGCTAACATTTAACAGTAAAGCCAACCTAGAACGACGGGGTTTCAGACCCAAATTTTCGATGATCAGCACAAGCCACCTCCTAATTGAGCTTTTTTATGAAAATTCTGGTCTTAAATGCGGGATCGAGCAGTCAAAAAAGTTGTTTGTACGATTTAGAGTTTCTCCCTGGCCATCCTCCGGAACCAATTTGGCAAGCGGGGATCGATTGGACGGTTAACCCTGATTACGGGGTTTTAACGGTAAAAGCTCAGGGAATTAAACAGGAAATTAATCTTTCTAGTCAGGATCGTCCGGCGGGAATTGCTCGGATGTTAGATACCTTAGTCACTGGCGAAACTAAGGTACTGGCTAACCTCGCCGACATTAGTATAGTCGGTCATCGAGTTGTCCATGGTGGCACGGAATATTCCCAGGCCACCATGATCACTCCCCAGGTCAAAGAAACGATTAAAAAGCTGATTCCCCTTGCTCCTAGCCATAATCCCGCTCATTTAGAAGGAATTGAAGCGATCAAGCAAGTTTTCGGCGATGTTCCTCAAGTAGCAGTGTTTGACACCGCTTTTCATCGTTCTATCCCTCCTGAGTCTTCTCTTTATCCCATTCCCTACCAATGGAGTGAACTGGGAATCCGTCGCTATGGTTTCCATGGCACCAGTCATCAGTACTGCTCCCAACGGGCCGCCGAATTGTTAGGAAAACCCCTAGAATCCTTGAAAATGGTGATCTGTCATCTGGGAAATGGCGCTTCCCTATCGGCAGTCAAGGGGGGTAAAAGTATTGATACTACTATGGGATTTACTCCTCTAGAGGGATTGATGATGGGAACCCGCAGCGGTTCGATCGATCCAGGGATTCTGATTTATCTAGAGCGAGAATATCAATACAATCCCGATAGTTTAAATAGCTTACTCAATAAAGAATCCGGTTTAAAGGGAATTTCGGGTATTTCTGGGGATATGCGGGCAATTACCACGGCGATGGCCGAAGGCAACGAGAGGGCAAAATTAGCATTTGAGATGTATATTCATCGTCTGAAAAGTTTAATCGGATCGATGATCGCTTCTCTAGAGGGGTTAGATGTCTTGGTATTTACGGCAGGAATCGGCGAAAATTCAGCTTTAGTACGGGAAAAAGCCAGTCAAGGCTGGTCTTTTTTGGGTTTAGAGTTAGATTTGGCTAAAAATGCCGCTCGTCCTCGGGATGAGGATATCGCCAGTGACACATCTAAAGTGCGAGTGATGGTAATTGCTACGGCGGAAGATTGGGCGATCGCACGAGAATGCTGGCATTTATCTCGATAGACCTTACCTTTGGCTATTCTCTTTTGGCTGTTCCGTTGCGGGAATCTCCATAATCGGATGGTTAAGAGCAATCATCAAATGGTCTCCCTCTTGGCTAATACTGCTCGGACTGCTCGCCATTTGGGAGAGGGGATCATTGCGTTCGGAGACGAAGTAGGAACCAACAGCGATCGCCATAGCGGTGAAAATTGCGCCACCATAAACATAATATTGCCGACGACGCTGACCATCGACTTTTCTGAACACCTGTTCTGCCAATCGGTCGCTGGCCATAGTAACCGGTACGGGAATTTGCTTTAAATTAGTTTGTAGTCCCAAGAGCTGCCGATAGAGTTTTTTAGCAGCAGCATCATGGTCTAACCAATGCTGAACTAGCTTCCGTTCCTCTACCGTTACTTCGTTATCAATATAGGCGCTAATTAAATCGAAACGATGAGCTTCTTCGTTATCCTCATCTAAGAACAAAATATCCTCGGTTGCGGAGTTGCAATCGCTGTCATCGTGACGTAACAAAGACTTGATCCATTGAACGTCTTCGGGTTGATAATTATTCATGGTTGACCTCGACCAGAAGCGATCGGTATACAATCACTTTTCACCAGCACGGAGCTAGTTAACTTTAACGACTCCTCATTTCGACCGTTAGTGCCGAATCACCACAATTTTATTTAGCCTTCCGTAAAATAGGGCTGTAAAACAGATTGTAATTTAGCGCGAGCGCGAGCAATGCGGGATTTAACAGTTCCTAAAGAAACTCCCGTGATCTCGGCAATTTCTTCGTAGGCCATGCCTTCAATTTCTCGCAGAATAATAGTTGTCCGAAAAGCTTCTGGTAAATCAGCGATCGCAGCCTGTAATTGATCGTAGAATTCGTGGGTGGTGAGATGTTCATCGGGACTGGGGTAATCGGACTCGATATCCCAATCGATTTCGCCATCTTCCACGCGCCGGGGAGCATCGAGGGAAATGGGGTGATTAACCCGCTTGCGTTTCCGCAATTCGTCGTAAAAAAGATTAGTAGCAATGCGACTTAACCAACCGCGGAACTTGAGGGGTTCATGGAGACGGTTAATATTGCGATAGACGCGAATCCAGACCTCTTGAGCCAAATCAGCGCGATCTTGCCAATCGGGAGCCAAATGATAGAGTAATTTATCAACATGAGCCTGATAGCGCCGCAGCAGTTCCGCAAAGGCTGCTCGATCCGGCTGACAGCCTTCCTGACAGCGTGCAATTAGATCGTAGTTGGAGAGTTTGTCAGGGGACACGGGGTTTTGAGACTTTTTGGCCTCAAGTGACCAAGATGCTGGAATCGATTGACTCATGGGATTTCCTCTAAGGATATAAACTCCTCACTCAGAGCTTGAGGACGGGAGAATTCAGTAAAGGTTCCCGAAAGTAAATAATTTTTTTCCCATATTTTGATTCTAACCGATCGGGGCATTCATCTGGGGGAGCAAGTGGGGTGTCGGGTGTGGGGTGTATTTTCAGTGAACAGTAAACAGTAATCAGTAATCAGTGAACTAAAAACTCACATCTGATCACTGATTACTGATAACTGATACAAGCCTGTCTCCTGAATAGCTCTGTAAGTTAGGTTTTTTCCTTAGCGAGAATAAAGACGCTGCCCTCGCTGCCGCGGCCGATGCGGAGATCTTCATCGAGATAGGTGATATCAAGCCAACCTGTTTGTTGGCGATTATTGAAAGAAAAATCGAGGGGAGGAAATTTTTTGCCACTCTCGATCGCTTCAATAAATTCTTGGGGAGAATGATAATTGAGAAGACGTTGCAGACCGAGGATCGAGCGCTCAAATTTGACCATTACCCGACGCTCGGATGTGGGTTCAAAGGTAGCGGAGACGATCACTACTCCTTCTAACCAAGGTACACCGGTAATTTCAGCGATATTGTAGAGTTTGGCCTTGTTCAGGTCGAGATATTGATAAATTTGCCCTAATTGAAAAAAAGGTAGGCGATCTATTCCCAGAATGTTGCGGCTGCTGGTGAATAGCAAACGCCAATTGCCCCCCAATAGTTGTTTAACTTCGAGGGGATGGGGATGGGGATTGTGATCCTCCAATTGTTCGATCGCCGCTAAAATCCGCACGCGGTCGCTTTCTGTCGCCAGGAGTCCGCGATTTCTACCAGCGATCAATTCTAATAATTTCGCTTTGGCATCCATAGAATCTCCCTTATTTATAAACTGCCTCGACCCGCTAGGTACTCGATCGAGGTTTTTGGTGGTCCCAAGAGGTTCACTTTCGCTGATGATTTCAGAGTTTCAACGGAGTTTTAACCTCGGTGAGCGGCATTTTCAACTGTTGACTTGATTATTTTAACACAGATTAAATGCCGCAGTTTTAAAATTTTTTCATAACCGTAATTAAGTGATCGAAATAGGGAGTAATTGCGTTTTTTTCTGCGTCGCTAAAATACTCTAAACTGTATTGTTTTAAGGCTTCTAACCCCGAAATCATTGCCCCTAATGGTACTTGCAATTCTTGGTAAAGAAGACGCATATTTTCCAATCCCTCGGCACTGGTGTAGGGAATCTGTTGTCCGGCGATACCGTAGGTAATACAGCGTAAAAAGTTCCAGAAATCACGCCAACAAGCTTCGGCGCGGTGAGGTGGATAAAGATCGCCTCCGGGGTAAAAAATGGTGGGAAATTGACTTAAGACAGTCTGACAAGCGTTATCAACGATAATATTAGCATTATCCCGCAGTTTTCGAGCTTGTTGACTATAAACAAGTAAATCAGGCTCTAAATTGACGATAGTATCTAAATCGCTATCGCTGAGATAGCAAGTTTGATCATCTGCTTGTTGCCAAATAGCGATCGCTGCTTGCTGATAGGGCCAATCAGCGAAACTGATGATTCTCGCTTTTGGGATTAATTGCTGGGCGCGCTCACTCAAAGGCATCGATCGCTCTCCGTTAGGTCAGATTAGGCAGTTAAGATCACTTCTATCATAAATGATCGAAAAATTAGCGATAACTCAAGATTTTTTGAAATCTATCCAAGAGGATCGCTTACAATAAACAAAAGCTAAGTCATTATATTTTGATCATCATGTCAGTTTTAATAGCGATCGGTGTACTTGCCCTATTAATTGTCGTTCACGAATTGGGTCATTTTGCCGCTGCTCGTTGGCAATCTATCCATGTTAATCGCTTTTCTATCGGTTTTGGTCCAGCTTTAGCTAAATATCAAGGTAAAGAAACGGAATACGCCCTCCGCGCCATTCCTTTAGGGGGTTACGTTGGTTTTCCCGATGACGATCCCGATAGTCAAATTCCCAATAACGACCCTGATTTATTACGCAATCGTCCTGTTTTCGATCGAGCTATCGTCATTAGTGCGGGAGTAATTGCTAATTTAATTTTTGCCTATTTTTTGCTTGTTACCCAAGTCGCTACGGTGGGTTTTCCCCAAATTAACTATCAAGAAGGGGTAATTATTCCAGAGGTTTTTACGGCTGAAAATTCCGTCGCTAAACAAGCGGGAATACAAGCGGGGGATATCGTTCTCGCTATCAATGATCAGCCCCTTGGTGCTTCTCAAAATGCCATTATTGACTTCCGTGACATTATTCAATCTTCCCCCGCTCAACCCCTAAAATTAACCATCAAACGCCCGACAGAAACGATCGATTTAATCGTTACTCCTGAATTGGGAAGTGATGGTCAGGGTAAAATTGGGGTTAGATTGGCTCCTAACGGTGAAGAAACTCGCCTGAAAGCCGATAATTTTGGGCAAGCTTTTAGCTTGGGTGCGGGGGAATTTCAGCGATTAATCCTATTAACCGTGCAAGGTTTTGGGCAGTTAGTTAGTAACTTCAAAGACAGTGTTCAACAGGTAGCAGGACCGGTTAAAATTGTCGAATACGGAGCGGCGATCGCTCGTAATGATGCGGGTAATCTTTTTCAATTTGCCGCCCTAATTAGTATTAACTTAGCGGTAATTAATATTCTGCCTTTACCTGCTCTTGATGGTGGTCAATTAGTATTTTTATTAATCGAGGCTTTGGTAGGTAAACCTCTCCCGACTAAACTGCAAGATAACATCATGCAAACAGGTCTAGTTTTACTCTTAGGATTAGGAGTTTTCTTAATCGTGCGCGACACGGCTAACCTAGCAGTTTTTCAGGATTTATTCCAGTGATGGACTCTCGAAAAAAAACTGAACCTCAACTGCGCGCCCTAGAAATTTTAAGCAACTTAAAGCGATTATATCCAGAGGCAACCTGTAGCTTAAATTATCAAACTCCCGTGCAGTTATTGGTGGCAGTGATTCTCTCGGCACAATGCACTGATGAGCGGGTAAATAAGGTGACTCCTGCTTTATTCGCTCGTTTTCCCGATGCTAAATCCTTAGCTTTTGCCGAGCGAGAGGAGTTAGAAACTCTCATTCGTTCCACGGGATTCTATCGCAATAAAGCTAAAAATATTCAGGGTGCTTGTCAAAAAATCCTCAAGGATTTTCAGGGGGAAGTACCCAAGACAATGGAGGAATTATTAACTTTACCCGGGGTAGCTAGAAAAACGGCTAATGTGGTACTCGCTCACGCTTACGGGATTATTGAGGGGGTGACAGTAGATACCCACGTTAAGCGCTTAAGTAATCGTTTGGGTTTAACTACTAATAACGATCCAGTGAAAATTGAACGGGATTTAATGGCTTTACTACCTCAACCGGATTGGGAAACTTTTTCTATTAGTATTATTTACCACGGCCGGGCGGTTTGTAAAGCAAGAAATCCCGCTTGTTTTTCCTGTCAATTAGCCACTCTTTGTCCCGCGGCAAAAGTAAGCTAATTAAGTAGGGAGGCACAATTATTTGTAGGATGGGTTAGCGGTAGTGTAACCCATGCAGACGTTGGGTTTCATACTTCAACCCAACCTACGTTCTCACACCTGATAACTGAATCACTGATAACTGATAACTGATAACTGATGTGGGGGGCTATAATGGGAAAAAATAGCTCATCCATCAATCTTATGAGTCAAGGATCTCGGCAAGAAATAAAAACCCAAGCAATAATCCTCGCTACCTTTGTGGCGATTTTTTGGCTGTTAGAGATTTTAGATCAATTTGTTTTTCGGGGCAGTTTAGACATTTTCGGGATTATTCCGCATCAAGTCATCGGATTGCGGGGTATTCTTTTCGCACCTTTCCTACACGGTGACTTTCCCCATCTTATCGCTAATACGGTTCCTTTCCTGATTCTCGGTTGGTTGGTGATGTTACAGGAAACCAGTGACTTTTTTATTGTGACTGGGTTGACTATGCTGGTGGGGGGGTTAGGAGTCTGGTTATTTGCTACTCCCGGCTCCATCCATATCGGGGCAAGTATCTTGATTTTTGGCTATTTAGGTTTTTTATTACTGCGGGGCTATTTCCAGAGAAATATTCCTTCTATACTCTTGTCAATTCTAGTCTTTTTACTCTACGGTGGCACAATTTGGGGCGTTTTGCCTTCCCGTCCGGGGATTTCTTGGCAAGGACATTTATTTGGTTTCCTAGGCGGGGTTTTAGCCGCCAAATTAATCGCCACCGAAAAGAAACATTATCCCTAAATGGGGGAAGCTTCTATCTCGCTACATACTTCATAAAAATCGGTGACAGGCGGTTTTGCAAACAGAGGAGCCATGGATTTCAGCAATAATTCATGGGTTTCGCTTTTATTGGCCTCCATATCATCGATTTTATCCCAGATGATCACGGCAATTCCTTCGTCGGTTCCGGGTTTTTGCAGCAGAAAAGCCCCTTGGAATCCCGTGGAATAGGTGGAAACGGCCTTTTCGTAGAGTTTTTGGGCCTCGGAAAAACACCCCGGTTTGAATTCACCAATAGCCACATAGGCGTATTTATGTTTGAGAAAATCGAGAAATTCTGGCATGGCAATGAGGGGAAATGGAATAAATCTTTCTTTCTACTCTCATTAAAACTTAGATCGATCGCCCCCTCCGCCCCATCCACATATTTTTTTAACTAAGCTTCCCCAATTGTCTCTTTTTTTGTTAGCTTATATGTAGTCGTTATGAGTTTGTATAAGTTCTATGATCAAAATCGTTGGTATTAATGGCAGTTTACGCCCCGGATCCTATAGTGCGATGGCGTTAGAAGTTGCTATCAGTCGAGTACAGGGGTTAGGAGTAGAAACGGAGATAATTGACCTGAGAAAACTCTCTTTACCCTTCTGTAACGGGGGAGATGACTATTCTGACTATCCCGATGTGGCCAAAATGCAGCAAACGGTTAAATCGGCAGCGGGATTAATTTTGGCGACACCGGAGTATCATGGCAGTGTCAGTGGTGTGATGAAGAATGCCCTAGATTTAATGAGCTTTGAGGAGTTATCGGGAAAGGTTGCTGGATTAATCAGTGTTTTAGGCGGCCAATCCAATAGTAACGCCCTAAATGATTTAAGAATCATTCTCCGTTGGGTTCACGCTTGGGTAATTCCGGAACAAATTGGCTTAGGACAAGCGTGGAAAGTCTTCAACGAAGAAGGAAAAATCCTTGACGAGAAGCTTTCCCAACGTTTTGACGCTTTTGCTGCAAGTTTAGTCGATAATACCCGTAAACTCAACGATATCTAGTAATATCGATGGTGATTTTACCGGTGAAATGGGGAATTGGGGCGGCGGGTTTCGATAATTGTACTCTTACCTGTCGCACTCGATCGAGTTGTAGGATATCCTCAGCGATAACCGTGGCCAATTTTTCCACTAGGGCAAATTTGCCGGTTTCAATCTGGTGTTTGACAATTTTGATCGCCTGTCGATAATCTAGGGTATCTTCAATTGCGTCACTTTTGCCAGCAATGCTGATATCAACTTCTAGGGATAAATCCACCTCAAACCATTGACCTAAAACCTGTTCTTCGGCCAGATATCCTGTGTAACCGTAGGCACGAATTCCCGTAACGTGAATAGTATCCATAGATAGTTAAATTTAAAAACTGGCAGCGTTGGTCACAAAGATGAAGTGTAACCTAATTTGGTATCGACGACCCACTCCCCAAAACGAAAACTTCCTACCCGACCATTAAGATAACTGCTATAAATTATAGTTTAGACGGCTCTTACCTGTTCGGCGTAATCTTTGGAGCGTAGTTGACGGAAACCTTGAAAAGCCAGTTGTCTCAAATTTAGAGGTAAATAGGAAAGCAGTAAACCCAGTCTAGCTCGTCGGGATTTTCCTAACAATTGCGAGGCTTTTTCTATTAAAACTCGCCCAGCTTCGGTTTCTCCCTTTTCAATTAATTTTATTCCCAAAGATTCCTGTAAAAAAGCCGCTTTTTTTACTCTTTCTTCTTCTAACTTTACATCATTAAAGTGATAACCTTCTGTACAAAACAGTTTTGCTCGCAAAAAGTGAACCGCTTGTTTTAAGCTAGTTTGACCGCCATGGAAACGATATTCCATTAATAATTCCGGCAGAAAATAAGCTTGTTTTCCCGCTAAAGCTAAACGCACTAATAAATCAAAATCTTCACAACCATCCGCTTGAGAGCGCATATAATCCACATCGGCTAAAGATTGATAACGAAAAAGAGTCGAACCCACCTGTAAACTTTGATAGGAAAAAGTTTGTCTCTCTAAATCAGTAATAATCCCTTGTTGTAATCTGTCTTTGCCCCATTTCGCTGAATTTTCCTGGGTTGCCGAGGCAACTTTTTGTCCAAATTTATCAATAATCCAGTGATCGGTACAGACAAAATCAACGTTTTTTTCTTGATCTAAAATAGGGACAGTTTTCGCTAAAAATTCAGGAGTTAGTCCATCATCATCATCGAATTTAATAAAATATTCTCCCCGAGCAGCCGTAAAACCCGATCGCATATTTAAACTTCTACCAAGATTTTGGGGATGACGCAGATAAATTATTCTCGAATCCTGAAATGCTGCCACCACTTCTGGGGTATGATCAGAAGAACCATCATCACAAACAATTAACTCAAAATCTTCATAAATCTGCCGCAAGACACTATTAATCGAATAGGTGAGATAATCGGCGCGGTTATAGGTGGGAATACAAACAGTTACTTTCGGCATAATATTTTCAGTAATCAGTAATCAGTAATCAGTAATCAGTTATTCGTTATTAGTGAACAGGGATATCGGGATATCAAGAGAGAAAAGCTAACGGCTGAAGGCTGATGGCTGACGGCTGACGGCTTTAAAAGTATTTTTACATTTTTCCAAAGGAATGTTAAGTTTTAGGTTATTGAATGAGTAACCTTGATAGCCATGGCTCCTAAAATAGCAGGGATTATCTGTACCCACAACCGCGATCACTACCTAGCAGGAGCGATCGATAGTCTTTTAGCGCAAACCTGTCCAGATTGTGAGATTTTAGTGGTTGATAACGCATCCACCGATAAAACCCGTCAAGTGGCCCAGTCGCGTCTGGGAGATGGGCGGCTAAAATACGTTTACGAACCTATTTTAGGGCTATCTACCGCCAGAAATCGCGGGGCGAAGGAAACTAGAGCGCCGATTTTAGCCTATTTGGATGACGATGCGATCGCTAGTCCTCAATGGTTAGAAATTCTGTTAAATGCCTACGAAAATAACGAAAAACTGGCAGTAGCGGGGGGAAAAGTCACTCTTATTTGGCCGCAAGGCTACAGTCAACCCAATTGGTTATCCGATGAGTTAGCAGGGGGTTTAGGGGCTTTCGATTTGGGCGACAATGTGGTATACATTAGCCAGGCGAATTTAACTCCGCGAGGGGTTAATTACTCAATTCGGCGGGATTTCTTGGATAAAATTGGCGGTTTTGACCCTAATTTGGGAAGAATTGGGAAAAAACTTCTCTCTAACGAGGAATTATACACGACAGAACTGGCACTCGCCCAGGGATGGCAAGTGGGATATTTTCCCACCGCATTGGTGGAACACAATGTAGCCCCGGAAAGAATCAATCGTCAATGGTTTATGCGTCGTAGTTGGTGGCAAGGCATCAGCGAACACTACCGGGAAGAAGTGGCAGGAAAGACGGGATTGGCTCAATTTAGGCGAGGAGGTGAGCGTTTGGTGAGAGGATTGGTTAAATATGTCAAATTTATCAATAATCCCGCTAAAAGCTTTGATAATCTTCTCTATGCCTACGGACAAATCGGTTATTTAAGCGAGGCCGCCAAGGCGATGTTAAACCCTCAAAAGTAAATTATTGTAAATAAATGAGTAAAAAAGCGTTAATTTGTGGTATATCGGGGCAGGATGGAGCCTACCTAGCCGAATTACTGTTAAAAGCAGGCTATACAGTTTGTGGCACCTCCCGGGATGCCCAAATGTCCTCTTTTAGTAACCTGAAACGTTTGGGAATCAAGGAACAGGTAAAACTAGAATCAATGGCACTGAACGACTTTCGCAGTGTCCTACAAGTCTTAATTAAAATTAAGCCCGATGAGGTCTATAATTTGGCTGGACAAAGTTCTGTGGGTTTATCCTTCGAGCAGCCAGTGGAAACCTTAGAAAGTATTGCCACGGGAACCTTAAATCTCTTAGAAGCAATTCGATTTACCGGAGCAAAAATTAAATTATATAATGCAGGATCGAGTGAATGTTTCGGGGATATCGGCGATAATTCTGCCGACGAAAATACCCCTTTTCGTCCTCGCAGTCCCTACGCTGTGGCCAAATCGGCGGCTTTTTGGGAAGTGGCTAATTATCGAGAAGCCTACGGAATTTTTGCCTGTTCAGGCATACTTTTCAATCATGAATCTCCTCTGCGTCCCGAGCGCTTTGTTACCCAAAAAATTATCGCTGCCGTGGCTAGAATTGCCCAAGGAAGTCCCGAGACTTTACACTTAGGAAATATGGATATTCAAAGGGATTGGGGTTGGGCTCCGGAGTACGTTGAAGCGATGTATTTAATGCTGCAACAGGAGCAACCCGATGATTACGTGATTGCTACGGGAGAAAGTTCAAAACTGGAGGATTTTGTCGCCACAGCTTTTGCTACTGTTGGCTTAAATTGGCAAGATCATGTAATTTCCGATCGAAGTTTATTAAGACCAACAGATTTAGCCATTAGTCGCGGCAATCCCAACAAAGCTAAGGAAAAATTAGGTTGGCAAGCACAATACAAAATGACTGATATTGTCCGCATGATGGTAGAAAATCGTTTAGAGAAATAGCCATGAATATCTTAATGATTAGTTCCACCTTTCCCTATCCACCCAGCAAAGGAGGAACTCAGGGCAGAACTTTTAATTTACTCAAATATCTCAGCAAAAATCATGATATTACTCTCATGGTTCAGCGTACTGCTGATGTCAGCGATGAGGAGGTAGAAAAGTTAGGTAACTTTGTTAGTGAATTGGTAGTTTTTCCCCGTCCTCAAGATGCCAAAACTGGAATAATTGCTAAACTGCAAAGATTAGCTCAATTCCTGAAAACGGGAACCCCTCCCAATGTACTTTTTGGCTATTCTCAAGAGATGCAGAACTGGATAGATAGGGCAGTTAAGAGTCAAAAATTCTCAGTCATTACCAGTGAACATAGCGTTAATGAAATTTATATTCGTTCCGAATGGCAACGGCAAATTAGGACAGTAATTGATGTGCATAGTTCCCTCTATCAAACCGGCAAAAGTCAATTAGAAATTGGGGTTTCTAGTCAAAAATTACGGGATCGTCTCTACCTTCCTCTCCTGTGTCGCTACGAACAAAAAACTGTGCAGAAATTCTCAAAAATTGTCGTCACCACCGATGATGATCAAAAACAAATGCGAGAATTCGCTCCCAAGAAAGAGATTTATTTAATTCCTAATGCAGTCGATTTAGATTTATTTGCCTATCGTCCCGAGGCTCCTGCTGGACATAATTTAGTTTTTATCGGTGGGTTAGATTATTGGGTTAATATCGATGCGTCCTGTTTTTTAGCTAGGGAAATTTTACCTCGTATTCAAATTACTTACCCCGATACTACTTTAACTCTAGTCGGTGCTAATCCATCCCTAGAAGTGCAAGAATTAACTAAGTTAAAAGGAGTGATTGTGACGGGACGAGTACCATCAATGACCACCTATCTTCATCAGGCAACTGTGGCAGTTATTCCCCTAAGAACGGGTTTTGGAATGAAGTTTAAAACCCTAGAATCTATGGCCGCAGGGGTGCCTGTGGTGGCCAGCGATCGAGGTTTAGAAGGGTTAACAGTGGAAGGAAATAATGTTCCTTTAGCAGCCTTAAGGGCTAATAGTATTGAGGAATATTGTACGGCGATTAGTAGTCTTTTTGAATCGGCAGAGTTGCGAGAAAAATTATCTAGAAACGCTCGCAAGTTAATCGAAGATAATTATACTTGGCAGCAAGCAGCCGCTAAGTACGAACAAGTTTTGACTGCTGATATTTGTTAGGAAATTTCTCTAGTTTTTTGTAAATTAATATGCTATCAAATCAAATAACAGTGAAAATATCTGTGGTTGTTCCTCTCTATAACGAAGAGGAAAATATCGATGTTCTCTTTAGCCGACTTTTAGCAGTTTTAGAGGCACTAAATACCAGTTATGAGGTCATTTGCGTCAATGATGGTAGTCGTGATAATACTCTCAAAAATCTCGTGGAATATCATCAACGTTATCCACAAATTAAAGTGGTTAATTTATCCCGTAATTTTGGTAAAGATATTGCCATGTCAGCAGGAATTGATTACAGTCAAGGGATGGCAGTAATTCCTATTGATGCTGATTTACAAGATCCCCCCGAATTAATTGCCGAAATGATCGAAAAATGGCAGCAGGGTTATGATGTGGTTTATGCGTCCCGTCGGGTTAGAATTGGCGAAAGTTGCTTGAAACGTTTCACCGCAGAAGGTTTCTATCAAGTCATTAATAAATTGAGTCGGGTTCCTATTCCCCCTAATACGGGAGATTTTCGCTTAATCGATCGCCGAGTGGTAGAATCAATTAAAAAAATGCCCGAACGTCAAAGATTTATGAAAGGAATATTTGCTTGGGTGGGATATAAACAGACATCAATTTTATTCGATCGAGAACCCCGGTATCAAGGACAAACTAAATGGAATTACTGGAAATTATGGAATTTTGCCATCGATGGTATTACCTCTTTTAGTTTTTTGCCTCTGAAAGTCTGGACCTATGTAGGATTTATCATTGCACTTGTTAGTCTTGTTTATGCTAGTTTTTTAATGCTCAGAACTATTATTTTAGGAATCGACGTACCCGGATACGCTTCTCTGATGGTTGCTGTTCTATTTTTAGGAGGAATCCAATTACTGACTCTTGGTATTATTGGCGAATATATTGGCAGAGTTTATGAAGAAGTAAAGGGCCGGCCACTTTATCTTGTTCGAGATTGTTATGGTTTTGAAAATAGGAAACAAGTTACTGATAAAATAACTCAAAATTAAAATACTGATAAGAGGAGAATTAAGTCTATGAATACCGAAGTTTTTCAGCAATTTTTTGCCTATTGTGTCGGTAGTTGGCAAACGGAAAGAACCTATCATTATCTAGCTGATCAAGAAGTGGAACGTTCCCGTACTGAATTCCTCATTCAACCCCTCACTAGGGAGATTAAACAGAAAGTTCTGACAGATAATAACTATCCCGATATTGCCGATTTAGAAACTATCCCTGGGTTTAATTTAGGTTTCTATACCATCTCGGAAAAAGGAGAAGAAGTGCGACAAAATCTTAATCTTTTATTTGTGGTTAAAGCAGAAAATAACGGTTATTTAGAAGGGGATTATCTTCGTGATCGCGCCTACGAAGAAGCAAGACCAATTATCTCCGCTTTTCGCTTTGATTCCACCACCAGAGAGTTATTAATGACCACCAATTATACTCGCAGTGTTTCCGTGGATTCAATTACTTTAATCAATCCAGACCTGCGAATTCGCAAAATTATTAACTATCAACGTCCCAAGGAGGGGGAACCCTTGGAAAAAGTTCTCTTGGTCGGTTTTGGGGTTGAGTGTAAAGTCAGTTAAAAAAATAGGTAGTGATCCGATAGTAGTGGTGAGCTACCTTGCTTATCTAGCCTGAGTTGTGTAGAATATTGACTAATAAAAATAATTACCTGATAAATGTCAAGAATTTGCTTTTTATGATTCAAGAATTTGCTTTTTATGATTGCTGTTTTTATCAAAATCTTCTCTGGGATTATTAAATTTTGGTTGGATGGCGATGAAGATTTAGAACATCATCTTTTAATAAAAAATTCACCAGCTTCAATATTTCGTTGTCCTAAATGTGGTTCTTGC
>NZ_JADBSA010000068.1:0-15762 GCF_020246945.1 Microcystis sp. M113S1
AAATCCTTATCTGGTAAGAGACTTAATTGATTAGTTCGCTCTAGATCAAAAACAATTGACAAAAATCGCTAAATGCCTTTCTATATAAGGGTTCCATCCCTTATAACCCCCGTCCATTGCATAACACAAACCGAAGAGCCGGATTCTACCACTTCAGATTTATAACTGCTCAATGCAAAAGGAGTATTTTCTATTCTTTTTCTATAAGTTTTTTTCCGATCGGTTTCAATTATAGATATTTTATCTTGAACTAAAATTACTCTTCCCGTACCTCTTACTAATTCGAGAAACCCTAAAGATTCGCCAGTATGGGGATCTAATATTTCTTCGTCATCGATACGATAAACCATCATTCTTTGACCTTCTCGAATTCCGTTCTGTTCACCTCTATTCATTACTAATTTATAGTCGTCAATAACTTTGACAACTTTGGCAGGAAAAGTTCCTTTGGGAGATAAAAGGGGAATTTCTGTGACGTTTTCCATAATGATTTATCTTTGGTATAAATCTGGTTAATATTAAATATTATCGCTCTTAGGGCGCAATAGCTATAATTTAAACTTATATTTGTCAGGATTTAATGATAAGGTCGGTCAATTGCCTTGATCATTAATAGTACGACTGTCGAAGCTATGTATTATAACTGCAAAAAAGGGGTTGAGTGTGATAATTTCTTATAAATTCAAAAAATTGCTATGATAAAATGCTAGAATCAAAGGGTACACATAACTTAAACGAGGGTGTTATGGTAAAAAAATACTATCGTGACATTTCTTCCCAAAATTACTCTATTCCTAGACGGTACTTTATGGATGGTCTGGTCTCAGTTCTAGATATAGGAGGGACTTATCGTGCCAATCTAGATTATCGTTGTCGTGTTCGTGTGGGCAAAAAAGTAGTAAATTAGTAGGTCGGGTTGAGGCTACGAAACCCGACAACCCGACAGAAACCCTCTTAATCCTTTTTTTGCTGAATAAAATGCACAACTGGACTAATTTTTGATTATAACGATTAAATAGGCTTGACTAGATCGCCAACTTGAGGATTTTCAAACGGTAGTCTTTCTCCTAATTTATCAATCATTGATTTTAACTCTCTTTCTCTATTTGATTGTAACTCTTTCTTTGCTAAGTATTCAATTCCAGAAGGAGTCAAGGGAGGGATATAAGATAATTCAGACAATTCTCTAGGTTTCTGCAAATATTCTACGATCAAATAAGAAAGTTTATTTAAATCTATGTCTGGCTTTTTGTCTGATTCTATAATAGATATTTTATCTTGAACAAAAATAATTCTTCCCGTACCTCTTACTAATTCGAGAAACCCTAAAGATTCGCCAGTATGCGGATCTAATATTTCTTCGTCATCGATACGATAAACCATCATTCTTTGACCTTCTCGAATTCCGTTTTGTTCACCTCTATTCATTACTAATTTATAGTCGTCAATAACCTTAACGACAGTGGCAGGAAAAGTTCCTTTGGGGGATAAAAGGGGAGTTTCTGTGACGTTTTCCATTTCTACCTCTATGGTTGATTGTATTTCTTAATAACGCTCGGACTAACTCTAGTTTGTTGCATAACTTTTAAATCATTGTTGGCCAGTTTATCTAAAATATATTGATAGGTTATTTTTGGTTCATCGATCACCACTTGAATTCGTTTCTTATTATTGATAGACTGGACGAATCCTACTCCTATCAACCTCTCGAAATCATCTTCATCTGTATAATACAAAGATATCATAGATTGAGCGGCGAATAAATCTGATGCTTCCAGTAAGCATTCAATATTATTGTTTGCGTCCTTTTGAACTCGCAATATCTTAGGAATCATACTCTGTTTCATTTTAGCGTATTCTTCTAAAGCTTTTTCCAAAGCTCTAACCAAGGTAGCGATTATCAGTAAAGATAAAGTCACGATGATGATTAGAAGATACAAAGGAACTGATGCCTTACTAGCCACTACAGCCAGTAAAATCGAAATGGCATAGGATAGAATCGTCAAAATCGAGTTGTTGACTTCTCTAAAACTAGACCAAATTAACCCCCAAAAGTTATTTTTCATCTTTTTTGACAACTCAAGAGACCGGTAATTAGCCAGTCTCTCAAGTCTTATCTATCTATTCTACTCGATTCCTTCGATACGGTCTTCCACTTCTTGATAAAGTTCCTGTAAGCGGTCTAAATTCGACTGGGAAGTTTCCCAGTAACCGCGACCATTAACTTCTAGCAGGGTTCCCACCATCTTGCGGAAAGAATTAGGATTGAGATTCATCAGACGCTGACACATTTCCTCATCTTGAATAAAGGTGGTGTTGACATCTTCATAAACCCAATTATCCACCGCGTCAGCAGTTGCAGACCATCCCATGGTATTAACCAAACGCTTCGATAATTCCCGGACACCTTCGTAACCGTGATTTAACATTCCCTCGTACCATTTGGGATTGAGTAACTTGGTGCGGGTATCTAAACGGACGGTTTCCGATAAAGTACGCACTTGAGCGTTAGCGGTGGTAGTATCGGCAATATAGGCTGCCGGTTTTTTGCCATCATCCCGTAAACTAGCGACAACTTTGGTGGGATCCGAGTCGAAATAGTGGGAAACATCGGTTAAACTAATTTCGCTAGAATCCAAGTTTTGGAAAGTTGCCTCGGCAGTTTTTAAGGATGCTTCAAACAACTGACGATTATCGGCCATCATCCCGGGATTATCGGAATCGAAAGCAAAACCCTTGCGGTTGAGATACATATTCTGTAACTCTTTTTCGTCTTCCCAACTGCTATTTTCCACCGCGAGATTGATGTTAGAAGAATAGGAACCGGAAGCATTAGAAAAGATGCGGGTGGCTGCCTGTCGAACCGTTAAACCCATTTCTTTTGCTTGTTCAATTGCGTGTTTGCGGACATAATTCATCTCCATCGGTTCGTTTGCTTCCGCGGCCATTTTTACACCTTGGTCAAGCAAGTTCATCTGATTGATAAATAAATCCCGGAAGACACCGGAACAGTTGACCACCACATCAATGCGCGGTCTTCCCAACTCCTCTAGGGGAATTAATTCCAGTTTATTCACCCGTCCTAAAGCATCGGGAACAGGACGAACTCCCACCATCCAGAGAATTTGTGCTAGGGATTCCCCATAGGTTTTGATGTTATCGGTTCCCCAGAGAACACAAGCGATGGTTTCGGGATATTTACCGCCATTATCCAGTTTTTGCCGTTCTAACAGACGATCTACCACGATTTTAGCCGATTTTACCGCCGCTAGGGTCGGGATAGACTGGGGATCTAAAGCGTGGATATTTTTACCCGTCGGTAAAACTCCGGGGTTACGGATGGGGTCGCCACCGGGACCGGGAAGAACGTATTCCCCTTCTAATGCTTTTAATAGGGCCCCTAATTCATTATCAGCACAGACCTGTTCTAAACAAAATTCTAGGTATTCAAACAGGGGTTTTAACGCGACCGGATCAACTTTTGGATAACCCATTTCCTGTAAAGTTTCGATCCAAGGCGATTTCTTGCCTATATTCAAGAAATTCAGCTTAGAAAGCATCGATACCCGACCTTCTGCGTCGGTTTGGGATTTGACTAAAGCGGAAACGGCAGCGCGAGTCGCGAGGGTGATGTTTTGCAGTAATTCCACATCCTCTAACACCCCTCGATCGCTATTGCGATAAACTTCCTCTATATCCCGGCCGATGCTGTTGGCAATAATTCGGGGTAAGGAAAGTAAATCGTCTTCTTCCCGGTCTAAACTGGCAATATTGACTAAAGTTGCGATCGCTTCGAGCGCCGAGGGGGGTTTCCCGATAACGTGAAGTCCGCAGGGAAGTAAGCGCGATTCAATTTCCATCAGTTTGCGATAGACGGAACCGACGATATTATCCCGTTCTTCTTGACTGAGATGGGCGGTGTCACCATCAGGTAAACTTATATCCTTGTCGAGATTGACTAATAAACATTTATCGACAATGGTATTGACAATTTGCACCCCACGCCCACTATCCTTCAGGGTTTGGTAAGAACCGATCAACTCGCTCAGTTCTTTTAACCCTTTGTAAAGTCCGGCATTTTCTGCGGGGGGAGTGAGATAGGAGATAGTTTCCGCATAACTGCGACGTTTAGCGATCGTCGCTTCGCTGGGGTTATTAGCGGCATAATAGTAGAGGTTGGGAATCATCCCGATGAGGTTATCGGGGTAGCATTCTCCAGACATTCCCATCTGTTTCCCCGGCATAAATTCTAAGGATCCGTGGGTGCCAAAATGGAGAACTGCGTCTGCTTTCCAGACTTGATTGAGATAGGTATAGTAGGCTGCAAAACCGTGGTGGGGACTAGCAGAACGAGAAAATAGCAGACGCATGGGATCCCCTTCATAACCGAAGGTGGGTTGAACCCCAATAAAGACGTTACCGAATTCTTTCCCGTAGATTAAAAGATTTTGTCCATCACTGTTGAGATGTCCGGGAGGTGGTCCCCAATTTTCCTCTAAACGGACGGAATAGGGGGTTAAGCGTTCGTATTCGGGTACGGACATCCGATAGGCGATATTTAGCTCCGGACTATGGTATTGTGCTTGAGCATCATGGATTACCGCTTCCATCAGTTCTCGGGGAGATGCGGGTAAGTCTTGCAAGTCATAACCGTTATTTTGTAACGCTTGCATCACTTCGTAGATGGAACCGAACACATCTAGATAGGCTGCGGTTCCCACATTCCCTTTATCGGGGGGGAAACTAAAGACGGTGATGGCGACTTTTTTGTTTAGTTTCGGTTTCTTTCTTAGAGTAGCCCATTTTAGCGCCCGTTGAGCGATCGCTTCTACCCGGTCTTGTAAGGCGATCGCTTTACCCGTGGCCCCATCCCGGCCCGATAATATAATAGGTTCGATCGCACCGTCTAATTCCGGAATGGCAATCTGTAGCGCCACTTGAATCGGGTGTAACCCCAAATCGCTTTCTTCCCATTCCTGAGTAGTTTGGAAAACTAGCGGTAACGCGCACATATAGGGACGATTGAGACGTTTTAAGGATTCTATCGCTTTCGGGTGATCTTGTCGCGCTGGACCTCCCACTAAAGCAAATCCCGTCAGGGAAATTACTGTATCGACGATGGGAACCGCTGCCACTCCTTTTAAGCTTTTATCCCAGAAATATTCTTCTACGGGTTTAGAAAAGTCTAATCCCCCAGCAAAAACGGGAAGGACTCGCGCACCCATAGACTCGAATTCCTGCACGAGAGCGACATAATGAGCGTCATCACCAGTAACGAGGTGAGTTCTCTGTAAAATTAAGCCAACACAGGGAGCCAAGGGGTCTTTTAGGTCATCGGCAATATCACTGCGGTTATTGTACCAAGCGAAGTATTCCTTGACATCCTCGAACATTTTCATGGATAAAGGATGCCAGATACCGAGATCTGGATAAACTACCGGTTCTTTGTAAACTACGCTGTCATCCTTGTTATCGAAGACGTACTTATCGGCCAACATTAACAGGAAGTTCTCTAAATTTTCTGCGGAACCTCCTAGCCAATACTGGAAACTTAACATAAAGTTGCGCGCATCCTGAGCTTTTTCCATGGGGAGGTATTTCAGGACTTGCGGTAAGGTTCGCAATAACTTTAACATCGCATCTTGGAAACCAGCGCCGGAGTTTTCCTTGCGCTTTTTCATAAAGTTAGCGATGACACTCTTGGACTGTCCCAATTGGGCCATGGAAAAGCTGCCTAATTTATTTAAGCGCATTACCTGGGGCATGGAGGGAAAGACGATCGCCGCGTCTAATTTATCCCGATGGGGACTGACAGCGGCCACAACTTTATCGGCTAAATCTTCGATAAAGATGAGAGAGGCAATGAAAATATTAGCTTTGGCTATATCCTCTTGAAAATTGCGATAATTTTCCCCATCGCGCAGTTCTTCGATTAAATAACCACTAATTTCGATCGCTAGTTTCGGGTTGTTAGCGTTGATTTCCCTGACGGCACTACTCAGCGCACTTTGGTACTGAGGTTCTAGCACGACATAGACCACCTTGACCAGCGAGCGACCATTCAACGCGTCGGGAACTATGTGACGAATGGTGGACTTGACGTGAGTGAACATATATGATGGTTCTCCTTAGGATTGCTGAGTCTGGTATGAAGTGATTTTCGTCATCTGATGACGATCGCCCTTTGTTTAAGGTATTTAGATATATATGTTTCTGTCTTGTATCAGAAAATGTCACCCCAATGAGCATTTACTCTGGGTTTTGACACAATTCGATAAATATCTTGCCAGATTTTGTAACAGATGGTAAAGAGCTTTCTGAGTAACTGCTCAAGCTTTTCTTTACAAAAATTAATATTTAATCTATTGACTTTTTTAATTAAAAGTGGTAAGGAATAGCAACTCAGACGAGATTTCGCTGTTAACACATGATGATGAGACATCTGCAAGTGCTATAACTCAATCAAGATCAGCTTTTTGTTCTTATGCTAGACCTCTGGTAAAAATCAAAAATTGTTGTTAGGGTTAGGAGTCAGTCCCGATGAAAAAATTTTCACCCCCACAGATGAAAGAGGTTTCCTTACCTACACCCCACACCCTACACCCTACACCCACTTTCAAGTCAGTAGCAGGTAAGCTGCACTGGATTTAAACTGAGTAGGGGAAATTTTAGTACAAATGCTCGAACTGGCAACTCTGGCACTCCGGTGCAGTCTTAAGGAGTAATTTAGATAGGGTTTGCTGAATAAAGCTAAAAACCTTGTTGGGTAAGACTTTTAGACTTTTTGTCAATCAAAAAGTACCAGAGATGGGAGTGATCAGGGGGAAAATTCAGGTACTTTTTCCCTGAAAATTAGGTAGTTGACCACCTGAAAATCGGTAAAACCCTACACCCCACACCCCACACCCCACACCCCACACCCTACCCCCACCGAAAAACTTTTTCAGCAGACCCTATTTAAGATTCCGATGATTAGTTTTAGTGAAACTTTTACTAGGGTAAGGGAATGCTTTCAGGATTCCAGTCTTGGTTTTCTTGTAGCCAAACTAGAATCCGTGACTATTAAGTCGATGATAAACTCTATTATTTTCAGTAACCGATCGACAATGTTTTTAAATTGGATAACTTTACCCTATTTATTAATTAATCCTGTTTTAATTCCCTTGAGCATAGCTCAATCGGAAACTATTCTTGCTCAAGAAGTAAGCGATCCTAATTATCAAAAACTGGTACAGTACGCTCAAAATCAACAACTCGATCGCCTAGCCATGGCTGATATAATCCAGAATATCGCCACTCAATTTTTAGGAGCAAAATATCAAGCAGGATTACTCGATCGCTCGGCAACAGAAAAATTATTTATCTCTTTAAAAGAGTTTGATTGTGTCCTCTTTGTGGAAACAGTTCTCGCTTTGAGTCACAATTTTGCTTTAAAAAATTATCAGTATTCTGCTTTTAGTCAGCAGGTCTTAAATCAACGTTATCGCCACGGTATTCTCGACGGTTATTGTAGTCGTCTGCATTACTTTTCCGATTGGATTAATGACAACCAAAAACGAGGCAATCTAAAAAATATTACTCAAAAATTAGGTGGAATTACTCTTGACAAAAAGCTCAACTTTATCAGCAAAAACCGCCATCTATATCCCCAGTTAAAAACTCAAAGTAATTACGATTGTATTCAACAGGTAGAAAAGCAATTAGAAAGCTTATCCTTAACCTATATTCCCACCGCTAAGATTAAAGATATTTATCCACAACTGCAAGCTGGCGATATTATCGGTGTCGTGACTAATATCGCTGGTTTAGATACCACCCATACCGGTCTAGTTTATCGCTTTCCTGACGGCAAAATTGGCTTAATTCATGCCTCTCCTGCGGGTCAAGTTACCATTGCTAAAGACCTAGAAAAATATATCACTAAAGTGGACAAAGCCATCGGTATTTTTGTCGTTCGTTCCCTTGATCCAAGAAATAGGTAGATAGGGTCTGCTGAAAAAGTTTTTCGGTGGGGGTAGGGTGTGGGGTGTGGGGTGTGGGGTGTAGGGTTTTACCGATTTTCAGGTGGTCAACTACCTAATTTTCAGGGAAAAAGTACCTGAATTTTCCCCCTGATCACTCCCATGCCTAGTACTTTTTGATTGACAAAAAGTCTAAAAGTCTTACCCAACAAGGTTTTTAGATTTATTCAGCAGACCCTAGATAGGCAGCGAGGGCAGCAGAAAAAAATTGTGGTCCCACCCTATTGTTCATCTCAATTTAGGTGTTCAATGTCGGTAATAATCGGTAAAATCACCGTGATCTTTGTGCCTTTTCCTTCCTCACTTTCCAGGTAAATTTGTCCTTTGTGCGCTTCCACACAGCGTCCGACAATGGCTAATCCTAATCCCGTTCCTTGAATATTATCGACATTGCTACCGCGATAAAAAGGTTTAAATAAATTTTCTTTATCTTTGCTGGGAATACCAATCCCTCGATCGACAATTTTAAAGACTACCTGCTCGGATTCAACAATAATCTTAAATTCTACGGGGTTGCCTTGGGGTGAATATTTGAGAGCATTTCCCAGTAAATTTGTCAAGATATGTTTAATTAAATTTATATCCCAAAGTCCTCTTTCTAAGCTGCCTTCAACTTGGAAAATAATTGCTAATTGCGGCTCCGGCTTAACCGTAAAAGATTCTACTAATTTCTGACAATAATCCAGTAAATCCACCAGATCAAATTGACAGTATAATCTCCCGGAATCGGCCCGGCCAATTAATAACACTTCTGTGAGCAATTGATCCATGTCTTTAATGGCCGATCGAATCATGCGAAAATAGCTAACTTGCTGATCTTTTGTCAACCGATCGCGACTTTCTTCTAATAATCCAGCCGAGAGTAAAATTTTATTTAAAGGATTGCGAAAATCGTGGGATAACATGGAAACAAATTCGGTTCTTAACTGATTTAATTCCTGAGCTTTTTCCAGTTGATTAGTACGTTCAATCACGCTCATTTTTAAAGCTTCGTTCGATTCTCGTAAAGCTTCCTCCATCTGTTTTCGCTCGATCGCATAACATAGCGATCGAGTTAAAATTTCTAAACTTACCTCTCTTTTAATTAAATAATCCTGCGCTCCCTGACGCAGTGCTGCCAAAGCTAAATTATCATCATTAGTATTAGTTAAAACCACGATCGGCAATTTCGGAGCCGTAATTAAAAGGGGAGCTAAGGATTCCAAACCCTGACTATCTGGTAAAGTTAAATCTAATAAAATTACATCAAAATTTGTTTGTTGTAACAGAGAAATCGCCTCGGATAATCTTGAGACATTAACCAGATGAAATTCTTTTTTTTCATTACCCTTAAGAATTTCTTTTAATAATCGAGCTTCGGCTAAATTATCCTCGATTAAAAGAACTTTTATATCCTGCGAGAGTCCCATTTTTTAATCAAGAGTTAAAGAGATTTGGGAGGTTAGGGAGTGGGAAGATTTTTCAGTGATCAGTAAACAGTAAACAGTAAACAGTAATCAGTAATCAGTAAACAGTAAACAATAAACAGTAAACAGTAAACAGTAAACAGTAAACAGTAAACAGTAAACAGTAAACAGTAAACAGTAAACAGTAAACAGTAAACAGTAAACAGTAAACAGTAAACAGTAAACAGTAAACAGTGAAAAGAAAGCTCCGAACTTGCCACTTGATACTACTAACTGAAAACTCAAACCTGATAACTGATAACTGATAACTGATAACTGATAACTGATAACTACTAACTGATAATGATTCACTCCCCGGGTAAAGTAGCGGTTTCTAACCAAAAAGCCTCGATATTTTTGACAATTTTGAACAAATCTTTGAGATTGCGTGACTTGGTTATATAACAATTAACGTGCAGTTCATAGCTATAAAAAATATCCTCCTCGTTGCGAGAAGTGGTTAAAACCACCACAGGAATTCTTTTTAAACTGGGATCGTTTTTTATTTCCGCTAATACCTCCCGTCCGTCTTTTCTTGGTAAATTCAGATCGAGAAGAATCAGATTAGGACGGGGAGAATCGAGATACTCCCCTTCTCGACGCAGATAATCCATAGCGCTGACACCATCCCTAACGATAACTAATTCGTGCGGGACGGTGCTAGTTTTTAATGCCTCTTGAATGAGGCGAATATCAGCCTTGCTGTCCTCCACTAATAAGATAATTTTGTGTGGCACGTCCTCGCCAGCGCTCACGCTCGTCACCTCCTAGGGGAATTGTAAAACAGAAAACCGCTCCTTTGCCTAATTGGGATTCTACCCAAATTCGTCCGCGATGACACTCGATAATTTTCTTACAAATCGCTAAACCCATACCTGTGCCGGGGTACTCGTCGCGGGTGTGCAGTCGTTGGAAAATCACGAAAATGCGTTCGGAAAATCGGGGATCGATACCAATTCCATTATCGGTGACAGAGAACAGCCATTCCTCTTCTTGACGTTGGGCAGCAATATGAATAGTGGGAGTTGCTTTTCCTCGGAATTTAATCGCATTACCGATGAGATTTTGGAACAATTGCATTAACTGGGTTTTATCTGCCATGACAATTGGCAAAGGATCAACGGTGATCATAGCTTGACTTTCTTGAATTCTCCCTTTCAGGTTAGCGAGAGCTTTTTCCAGTGCCAGATTAGCATCGATGGTATTAAACTCTACCGCCTGCATATCCACTTTCGAGTAAGCCAGCACATCATCTATTAATGTTTGCATCAAACTGACACCTTCGACGGCAAAAGTAATAAATTCTTTAGCATCTTCGTCCAGTTCTTCGGTGTAGCGCATTTCTAGCAACTGCACATAGTTGGCGACTTGATTGAGGGGTTCCTGTAAATCGTGGGAAGCGACGTAGGCGAATTTTTTTAATTCGGCGTTTGATAGTTCCAAATCCCGCGCCAAACGGGCCAATTCATCGGCTTGTTTTAAGATGATATTGACGATCGCTTTTCGTAATTCTAGTGCCGCGTTAATTTCTACTGCTTTCCAGGGTAAAGATTTGAGGCGAACGGTTTCTTTCCAGAGGGAGAAAGATTTACGCGGACAGAGACGAATATCACCATCTATGGCAGTCGTTTCGATCGCTTTACCCGGATCACCACCCCAGTTCACGGTTTGAATTACTTCCGGACGAAACCAGAGGAGATAATTACGTTTAGAAATGGGAATTGCTAGTAAACCACTGGCAATGTCTTTAAACTTACCCGCATCGGCATAAATTCGCGGTAAGGAATTGGTATAGTAAACATCTTCATGGACGTTTTTTTCTAGCCAAGTAATCAGATAATTTAGTTCTTCTTCGCTCGGGGTTACTCCAATTAAGGTATAATTGCCGCCTAAACAAATAGCGGCTCCTGTAGCTTTAGTTAGATCGAGTAGATTAGGTTTATGGGCAATTAATCCATCAATAAAGTTATTAGCTTTAGCCATATAATCGATTAATTGCAACTGCACAAAGTTTAATTTTACTCGATAGTCATAATCCTCGGTTTCTTCCCGTGCCGATATTTCCGAAAAGATTACTCGTCCCAAAAATTCACAAGCTTTACGGAGTTCGTAGGGTACATATTTGGGGGTGCGGTGATGACAGGCAATAATACCCCAGAGACGTTTATTTTCAATCAGAGAAATGGTTAGAGATGCTCCCACTCCCATATTATGCAGGTATTCTAAATGACAGGGAGAAGCACTTCTAAGACTGGACAGGGTTAAATTTAAAGGTTGTTGAGTTTCGGGATGAAGAATAGGCACTAGATCGACGGGTTCAGAGGTGGCATCGGGAATCTGTCGAATCCAATTAGCAGTTAATAAATTTCGTGCCGGGAGAGGGATATCGGAAGCGGGATAACGTAAACCGAGATAGGGTTCTAGTTGCTCTATTTTGTCTTCTGCTATCACATCACCGTTATCTTCTTCGTCGAATTTGTATAACATAACTCGATCGAATCCTGTCATTTTTCGCACTTCTTTAACGATGATATTACAGAAATCTTTCAGGCTACGGGTGGCTTCAAGTTTATCGATCGAAGTTTTGGCTAGGTGATAGAATCTCAGGAAAGGAATGTTTTCATAGGAAATAGCTGGTTCTAACTCTAAAATCAGCATTTGTTCGGCGTTACGGTGGAAAATAGCATCAAAGACGGCAAAATCATCCCCTTTAACCCGCGCCCAAATTTTGGAGGGATTGATAGCATCAAAATCGTTATTTTCTATGGCTGATTTTAGAGGATCGATCTGAAAGGGATCGAAGATTTCCTCTAGGGTTTTACCGATAATTTCCCCCGGAGAAATGCCCAATAAACTGCGGCTATTACTGCTAGTTTGGCTGACTTTTAGCTCCGGTTCGCTGAGAACTAAAAGCACTCCGTGCGGTTGAATTCGGTTATAGAGATGGATCGGTTCCCGTTCGATCGAAGTTGGGTTAATTGTCTCGGTTAGAACTTCCATGTGTATTACCCCCAGAGGATTTTTGCCAAGTTGAAAACTCTTTGTTTATTAAAACTATTTCTTCTCACTTTCAGGGAGCGATCGAGAATAAATTTACTTCTCTTAATCCCTGGACATCAAAAGTAATAAAACTTTAATTAATCAGTTATCTATCGATCGAGCAGTTCTGTTCATTTTCCTTTATTATAATCAGTTTTTCTGTTGAGAATCTATGGTAATTTGTTAAGAATTAAGAGTTAATGTTACAAGGGACAGATAATTCTTCATAAAAATATATGGTAGTTAAGGGGTTTCAGACCCAAAAATTTCAAGGAACGCACGCTAGAAAAGTAGGCGATCTGCTAGGCAGTGCCTTCGGCATCCCACTGTGGTTGTACAATTGATAAGCAAGAACAAATTAAAGAGATAAATCAGTAAACTTGATCATGTTTTCCAATATCAACTATAACAATTAAAGTTTCTCCTGAATCAGTATCTTGACGAAAAGTAAAAATAATACGGCAATCGTAACTAACAGAACATGACCAATAACCTTCTAATCTACCTGTAAGCTTATGGGATTTTAAAGAGGGGGTGAAGGGATTATCTTCTAACAAATATAGAACCTCTGATACCTTGCTTTGTAGTTGAGTATTTTTGCTGATTAAGCGTTGAAAAGCTCTTTTAAAGCTTTTGTCAGCAACTAATTTCATTTTTCTTCATCCTCTAACAAATAAGCCATTATCTCTTCAGCACTGCCTTTTTTTGCTGTTCCCATTGCTAAAGATTTTAAGGTTTCTTCGCCATTTTTAGTCATCTCATCGCGGCGTTTCTCAATGCGTCTTTTACGAATTAGCTCAAACAAATAATCTTGGTCTTCAATGGATAGACTCTCTACCGATTCGATCAGATCTTGAAAAAATGCGATACTCATTAAAGTTTACTCCTGTTAGTTAACTTTTTTTTCCGATATGTTATCACAATATAGTCAAGTAGAGTGCGTCAGGCAATCCCTTGTTTTTAGGGAAAAAATCAAGAGCTAAATATCGCCGTAACGCACCACAAAGAAAAGTTTTTGGCTACTTTTATAATCCGCTATGACGGAGGAGAGGTTCGGTACTAGGTTCGCGACCGCGGAAAGCTTTAAAAACATTCATAGGATGGGAACTTCCCCCCATAGCTAAGACAGTATCGCGAAAACGGCGACCGATCGCTTTCACTGCTTCTTCGTTATCTAATCCCACTTCCTCGAAAGCGGCAAAAGCATCGGCGCTGAGGACTTCTGCCCATTTATAACTATAGTAACCCGCCGCATAACCGCCGGCGAAAATATGCCCAAAAGAACATAAGAAAGCATCTTCCGGTAGAGGAGGAATTATCGTCGTCGTCGCTGCTAAACGCTGTCTGACTTGTTTAGGAGTTTCGCTGCCATTCGGTTGATAACGATGGTGTAATTCCAAATCTACTAGAGACAAATGTAACTGACGCAACATGGCCGAACCACTCATATAATTCTTAGTTAGGAGCAGTTTTTGGTAGTAATGTTCGGGGAGAGTTTCGCCAGTTTCGTAGTGTTTGGCCATACTCATTAAAGTAGGGCGATCATAACACCAATTTTCCATAAATTGACTGGGCAATTCCACTGCGTCCCACTCAACGTTATTAATGCCCGCCGCGCCGGAATAATCCACAGTGGTTAACATATGCTGTAAACCGTGGCCAAATTCGTGAAAGAGGGTAGTTACCTCCTCAAAGGTCATTAAACTGGGGTTTCCATCTACTGGAGGCGTTTGATTGCAGATTAAATAAGCCACAGGTAAACGCACCTCGGCACTGGTTTTGGCGCGACCGATACAGACATCCATCCAAGCGCCGCCACGTTTTTCGGCGGGACGACTGTAGGCATCGAGGTAGAAATAGGCGATTTTTTCGCCCTTTTCGTCGTTAATCTGGAAATAACGCACATCGGGATGCCAGATAGGTGCTTTACCGTCAGCGGCGATAATTTCTACCCCAAAAATCCGTTTAGCGAGGCTAAATATGCCTTCTAAAACCCGTGGTAGGGGGAAATAGGGGCGTAATTCCTCGGCACTAAAGTTAAACTTGGCCTGACGCTGTTTTTCTGACCAATAGGCTATATCCCAATGCTTGAGATCGTCGGTTTCCGCAAAAGTTTTTAAGGCCTCTAAATCCTCTTTTGCCGCTTCATAGCTTACTTGGCGCAAATTGTCAAGCAATTTCTCGATTTCATCCACAGAATTGGCCATTTTCCGGGCAAGACTGACCTCGGCGTAGGTACTATAACCTAGAAGATGAGCTTGTTCCTGACGAAGTTGCAAAATGCGATCGATTAAGGGATTATTATCCAATTCTCCCAGATCAGCCCGACTAACGTAGGCTTTATAGAGTTTTTCTCGCAATTCCCGATTATCGCTGTACTTCATAAAGGGGAAATAACTGGGAAAATCGAGGCTAATCACCCAGGGGCCAGTTTCGTTGCTGGCGTTAGTTTCCCCTTGGGCGCGGGCGGTTTGGGCCGCTAAACTAAGGAGACTAGGGGGTAAACCGGCGATATCTTCTGGGGTTGTTAGTTTCAGTTTAAAAGCTTTGGTGGCATCGAGGAGGTTATTAGAAAATTTCGTGGTTATTTCCGCTAATTCCAGTTGAATCGCGTTAAATCTGTCTTTTTTCTCCCCTGCTAATCCCACCCCGGCTAATTGGGCATCTCGCAGGGAAGCTTCGACAATGCGCTGTTGTGCCTCGTCTAATTGCCCCCAGCTTTCCCCTTGACGCAGGGACAAAAATGCCTCATAAATGGGTTTACTTTGGCTTAAACGGCTAATAAACTCGACTACCTGCGGTTGTACGGTTTCGTAAGCTTGACGCAATTCTGGGCTATTTTTTACCCCCATCAGATGACCGATAACCCCCCAACTCCAGCTTAAACGTTCTTCGATCCGGGTGAGGGGTTCGACTAATTTTTCCCAGGTGGGGATAATCTGCGCTTCTAGATCGGTTAATTCTCTGGCCAGTTCCTGCAAAAGTTGCGTCATCCCAGGGACAATCAGGCCGGGTTGGATTTGGTCAAAAGCCGGTAATCCTTGACCGACAAGCAGCGGGTTACTGGTATTCGTCATAATTTTTGGTCTGGAAGGGTGAGTAATTTGTATCTTTTACTACCGCTCAACTAAACTTACTCAAACTTACTTAAAAGTCTGAAAGCTTAGTCATTCGTAGTGGGTCAAGCACTACAGGATTAAACGGCAAACCCTTTATTCCCTGGTCAATGACATCAGGAATTACTTTTCTAATGATGT
>NZ_JADBSA010000069.1:0-3433 GCF_020246945.1 Microcystis sp. M113S1
AAAATCTCAAGATGTCGTGAGGATTTTCTCCACAAGCTATCCCGTAAGATAGTTAACGAAAACCAAGTTATTGCGGTAGAAAATCTCAATGTCAAAGGCATGGTACGCAATCATAATTTAGCTAAGGCTATTAGTGATTGTAGTTGGGGAATGTTTTGTACAATGCTTAAATACAAGGCAGAATGGGAAGGAAAAACTTATATCGAAGTTGATAGGTTTTTCCCTAGTTCTAAAACTTGTCATGTCTGTCTTCAAGTGGGTAGTTTGCCGCTTGAGGTTAGAAATTGGACTTGTGAGCATTGTCAGACAACCCATGACCGGGACATAAATGCGGCGATAAATATCAGAGATGAAGCCTTACGGATATTATCGTTAGGAAAAGCGCGATACTGCCTATAGAGGGGATATAAGACCAAAAGCTGTGCGTAAGTCCGTCTTGAGGAACCCTCCCCCCTGAAATAGGAAGCTCTCAACTCTGTTGAGAGTAGTTCACTCCACTAATCCCGATCGCAGGGCCAGCACTGCCGCTTGAGTCCGATCATCCACAGAGAGTTTATTTAAGACATTGCGGACATGGGTTTTCACCGTGCCGATGGTGATATAGAGTCGCTCGGCAATCTCGGCATTACTGCAACCCGCAACAATCAGATCGAGAATTTCTAGCTCTCGTGCCGTTAGGGGGGCATTTTTCAATAATTGGCGACATTCTGGGTCAAGGCCGCGAATTATCACTGTTTTGGTCTCGGCAGCCGCACCGACGGGAACATTTTGGCGCACTTGTTGCAGAATAATATTGGCGATCGCAGGATCGATCCAGGGATTGCCTTCGTGGGTGGAATGAATCGCCTCGATTAACTTATCAATGCTAATATCCTTCATACAGTAAGAATCAGCCCCAGCAGTAAAAGCCGCTAAAACCAGTTCTTGGGTTTTGTGCATGGTTAGCATGAGGATTTTCGTGGCCAGGGGGTCTTCGCCCCGATTTTGTTTGAAGCGTCGTACTAACTCGATCCCATCGATCATGGGCAAACCTATATCGATGATCGCCACATCGGGTTTAGTCTCCTCTAGCAATTTCAGTCCCTGTAATCCACTGGTAGCTTCTCCCACCACTTGAATATTCTCTCGATGCTGGAGAGCCACCACTAAGCACATGCGCGTTAGATCGTGATCTTCTATAACGATAACCCGCACATTATCCATGTTTTTCCCCAGTGTTACCGAATTAGGTGATGATTTGATAATTTTGGATTTTAGATTTTGGATTATTAGACCCCCCCAAACATTGACTTCACTCCGTTCCCCCTTCCTTGAATTGGCCCTTTTCTTATCTTCATTCAGCAATCTACTTTTTTCAGTCGATTTTATTTCTACTTACTAAAAGCAGAGCTTGCCAAGATACTTAACCTTCCTTTTCTTATCTTCATTTTTCTAGTCGATTTTATTTCTACTTACTAAAAGCAGAGCTTGCCAAGATACTTAACTTCCCCTAAAATCTACTCAAATATACCCGCAATTTTCTCCTTTAATTATTCTATTATAATATCATGCAAATCTCGATTAGGCAAGGAGGGGGGATTTGGCTCTTATGATTTCTGTGTGGAAACGAGACCTATACTGATAGTTTCTACAACAAAATAGTCCTAAAAGTCTTTCCCAGTAAATATTTCACGATTTCATAGGCAAAAATTATTACACAAAGTCGAGAAGAGCAATATATTATATTTAACAAGAATACATCTTTGATCTGCTTGGATTTTCATATTTGATTTTTATAGAATAGAACCAAGCTCTGGTTTAATTAATTTTCTTAGCCTATATCAACAAAAAAAATTAATCTAAAACTAATAAACAATCTATTTTTTCTTGATTGAAGTAATCAATAATTAGGGTTTGCTGAAAAAGTTTTTCGGTGGTGGCAGGGTGTGGGGTGTGGGGTTTTACCGATTTTGAGGGGGTCAATTACCTAATTTTCAGGGAAAAAGTCCCTGAATTTTCCCCCCGACCACTGCAAGGGCTGGCACTTTTTGAGGGGAAAAAAGTCTAAAAGCCTTTTCCAATAAAGGTTGTAGCTTCTTTCAGCAAACCCTAGATAGTTTCTCAAAATTACTCTAGTCCTTTAGTTTATGGATAGAGGTAGTTTTTGTCTATTTGCAGCCCTTGGCCGTCACCTCCAATTTGATTGAGGCGGAATTTTTCCCCACTGTGCCAATCGATATAAACGATAAAAATGGTATCAGTAGGGAAAAAGCTTACCCTCTAGGAATCCTGTAAAAAAATTAATTCAGCTGGTGTTACCGCCCCTTTTTCCGTAATGATAGCGGTGATTAAAGCGGCGGGAGTAACATCGAAGGCGGGGTTATAAAAGTTAACATCTCTAGGGCAAAGGGTAGTTGTCCCCACCTGATAAATTTCGGCACGATCGCGCTGTTCGATCGGTATCCCCGTACCATCCTTAAGGGAAAAATCCACCGTCGATAGAGGCGCAGCCACATAAAAAGGCAGATTATGAGCTTTTGCCACCACCGCAAGGGAATAGGTGCCAATTTTGTTGGCCGTGTCCCCATTGGCCGCAATGCGATCGGCCCCAACAATCACCGCATCGATCAGTTTTTGCTGCATACAGTGGGCCGCCATGCTATCGGTGATCACGGTGACGGGAATTCCCTCCCGCAGACATTCCCAGGCGGTTAATTTTGCCCCTTGCAGCCGCGGCCGGGTTTCGTCTGCATACACTTGTATTAATCTCCCTGCCGTCCAAGCGGAACGAATTACCCCTAAAGCAGTACCATAACCGGCCGTGGCTAGGGAACCAGTATTACAGTGGGTTAAAATTGTCAGTTTTTCTGGTTGCTCCGGCAGCGCCAATAAACCATGATGACCGATCGCCCGACAGGTTTCCACGTCTTCTTTTTGGATATTTTGGGCAGTTTCAAGGAGATTTTTGGTAATCACTGCCACTTCTGGTCCACTTTCCCTGGCCACTTTTAACATTCGCTCGAGCGCCCAGAATAAATTCACCGCCGTCGGCCGGGTTTGGGCTAATCGATCGGCTATTCTAGTTAAATCAGCCAGAAATTCCTCTTTCTGGTCAGTTTTAATTTCCTGCGCTCCTAAAACCATACCATAGGCAGCCGCCACCCCGATCGCTGGAGCGCCGCGGACAATCATCGTTTCGATCGCCCGGGCCATGGCTTCACTGCTGGTGATCTCAACTTCCCCATACTCCATGGGTAAACGGGTTTGATCGATCAGCCAAACTTTGTTATCTTGCCAACGCACGGGATAGATCGAGTTACTCTCGCAAGTGGTTGTGGTCATAAACATTTTTAGATTGAGAATTAGCCAAATTTACCACTATAGCATCCGGCTTTCTCCACAGCTTATAACTAGGGTTTGCTGAAAAAGTTTTTCGGTGGGGGTTGGGGGTTGG
>NZ_JADBSA010000007.1:0-7651 GCF_020246945.1 Microcystis sp. M113S1
ATCAGTTATCAGTTATCAGTTATCAGTTATCAGTTATCAGTTATCAGTTATCAGTTATCAGTTATCAGTTATCAGTTATCAGTTATCAGTTATCAGTTATCAGTTATCAGTTATCAGGGAGATAGGGAGATAGGGAGAAAAAGACTGGCAGTTAATAGCTTCCTTTTTTATTATATCTCCCGCAAAAGTGAGTTTTTAATCGCAGACTTGCTCTTAAAGTCCTTAATTTAACGATTTTTACAGAAAAAGATCGCTTTTCTACTGCCAGGAAATAATCTATTTCTTTCTTCTTCTCCTGACTCGGAGAATCCTGGCTCTTGACTCCTCACTTAAGGGAAGATTTTTGATTTATGCAGCAGGTTTAGTGATTAGGCACTGATACTAGATAAGTAGTTATAGAATTCTAATAACTCCTCATTAGTTAGCAGTAAACGGGACTTTTTGCCATAGGTAGAAATCAGGTATTCCCGACCTTTTTCTGTAGTCCAAGCTAATCGTTTCATCTCCACATCAATTTTAGTTTTAAGAACTGAATAATCGATTTCTTCGGGAATAACAACAACTGGTTCTGGTTCTGGGGGTTCTTCTTCAGTTAAACTCGCTTCTTCTGGCAATTCTGATAATAAGGAGTAATTATCGGTTTCCATTTCTAATAATAAAGGCTCTGGTTCTGGTAAAGAAATATCCTTAACTGGGGGTAATTCCGGTTCAATTTTAGCTGGGGGAATATCCTTAACTTGGGGTAATTCCGGCTCAATTTTAGCTGGGGGAATATCCTTAACTTGGGGTAATTCCGGCTCAATTTTAGCTTCAGGACGAGGTATTTCAGTGACTTTAGCCGTTTTGGTCGATTTTTTGGCACTAGCGACGGGTTTAGGTAAATCTTCTGGTAGAGAAATATTATTGGGGCTGATTTTTTCCACAAGCTGGAGATCGGGGGTGCTTTCAGCCTCTAAAAGCAGTAAAGCCCGTTCTCTGGCTCTATCTTCGGCGATTTCCACCGTATCTGCCGCAGCTAAACCTGTAACGACCGTTTTTCCCTCAATTTCGACGATCGCTTTCACAATATACTTGCCGTGATCGATTTGAACTAACTCACTAATCAGGGCAACTTGGGGGTAACGTTGGCGTAACTTTTGCAGCATGGTGACTTTTTCGAGTTCTTTTGTACTTATATTAGAATACTCTATCGCAATTATGGAAAAATGTAGCAAGTTCTTGCTAAGATTAAAGGTTAGATAAAATTTTCAGTTCTAGGATTAGCCTTGCCCACAGTAACAAGATTCTACTAGGCTGAAGCTTCTGCCAGAAAGACTAGCGATCGCCGAAAAGTTTACCGGTGTTCGCTATTGGCTTATACTAACGAAGGCTTCGATAATTCTCTTCGGTAGGTTCGGGTGTTCGATGCTTGGTCAGTTTACCTTCACTGTCACCACCAGCGATCGCAATTAGCCCGATAGAGATAATCTCTGGAGTCAATGGTTTAAATCAATCTTCTCATTATTAAGTATTTAAACTTAATTATTCACGATTCCGTCAGTGTCTTGTAAGTAAGGATTATTGTCAGATGGACTTCTCGATCGCCACACTCCTCTCTCATCTTAGTGATGATAAATTAGCTACGGGTAAACTTCTCGAAAAAAAACTGGGCTGCGAAGACGATCCCGAAAGCTGCGAAAAATTGCAAGTGATTCTCGATGCTTTAGAACGTCTGGGAATGGTTGCCAAAGAACGCGGGCGCTATCGTCGTGTGATCGAGGAAAATATCGTAGAAGCAAAGCTGCGCTGTTCCAGTAAAGAATTTTGCTTTGCTATCCAAGATAGCGAAGATGCTGATGACATCTACGTCTCGAAAAATCATTTAAGTAACGCTTGGAATGGCGATCGAGTTTTAGTCAAAATCATCCGCGAGGGGACCCGTCGTCGTTCCCCGGAGGGAGAGGTGAGATTAATTCTCGAACGAGCTAATCCTTCGCTTCTAGCGCAAGTAAAACAGGAAAATGAGCAGTTTGTGGCGGTTCCCCTGGATGATCGCCTGAAATTTACCCTTAATCTCCTCGAAAATGGTCAAAACCTCCAAGAAAACATCGATCACCTCGTTCATGTTTCCGTCCTCCGTTATCCCCTAGGGGAAATGCCTCCCATCGGTAAAGTTACTCGCGTTCTCGGTTCCACGGCCGAGGCCGCTGCCGACACGGATATCGTCTCCTGTAAACACGATCTACCCCATAATTTTCCGCCTGAAGCCCTTGAAATTGCCGATAATTTAGCGGATTTCTTCGATAGTGGCGAAAAAGAACAACTGCGAGATTTAACCCCACTCTTCACCTTTACCATCGAAGATGACAACCCCCTGGATTATCCCCCAATCATTGAAAATGCCTTTTCTTTAGAGAAAATCAACCAAAATCGCTGGCGAGTCGCCATTCATATCAGCGATGTAGTCCGTTACATTGAACGGGGCGGATTATTGGATAAAGTTGCCAAAAAACGGGGAACTGCCGTCTATTTAGGCGAAAAAGTGCTGCCATTAGTCCCAGCTGCCGTTACCAGTCGTTGTTCCCTGTCACCGCAAGAACAGCGCCCCGCTATTTCTATCCTCGTCACCCTCGATGACAAGGGGGAGCTAGTGGAGTACGAAATCACCCGCAGCCTCATCCAAGTGGATCAACATTTTACCTATCAACAGGTGCGCGATCTGCTCAGTGAAGAAGATAGCGAAGCTGCCCCCACCGATACCGTTGAAACGCTGAAAGATTTATTTTTCAGCGTTTGCCCCACCCTAAAATCCCAACGTCTGCAGCGGGGTAGTTTTGATATTCAATTAGACAAAATCTCTCCCTACAAAGACGAAGGACGGGGGGGGACTGTTCTCGCTTCTAATAATTTACCGGCCCGTTCTTTACTGACAGAAGTGGCAATTTTAGCCGGCAAAGTCGTCGCTGAACATTTGCAAGCTTTAAACTTACCCTGTATCTACTGTGGACAATCGGAACCGGATTGGGATGAATTGGAGGATTTACTCAAATTAGCCAATAATTTAGGGGCAGAATTAAATTTAACTGCCGAGGAGGAGATTAAACCCAATGACTATCAAAATCTCACCCGCATTTTTTCCGCTTCCACATCGGTGAAAGTCCTCAATTATCTCCTGCAAGAAACTCTCAAATTAGTTAAATATAGCAGCCATCCTTTACCCCATTTTGGTTTGGCCTATCCTGGCAATTATACCCACTGTCTATCACCCCTGCAAAGATATGCCGATCTTTGGGTACAACGGGTGTTAAAAATCCTATTAACAGAGGGGAAAGATCGCCGCAGCAAAATCGTCAAAGTCGGGGTTAATTTGGGCAGTAATAGCTGTCATGGACAGATTCATTGGAATATTCTACAAAGTCAAATTCAGGAGGAGTTAGAAGAAGAAAGTCACCTGATTATTTCCCATCTCAATGATCGCTCAAAAATTGCTGAAGATGCGGAACAAGACCTAGAAGGATTGAAAAAAGCCGAGAAAATGAAAGAAAGAATGGGTCAAGTTTTTCGCGGCTTAATTACCGGTGTACAATCCTATGGTTTCTTCGTGGAAATTTCCGATTTATTAGTGGAAGGGTTGGTTCATGTTTCTTCTCTCAAGGATGATTGGTATGAATATCGCGCTCGTCATAGCTGTTTGGTAGGACGGAAAAATCGCGTTGCCTATCGTCTCGGTGATGAGGTAGAAGTGGAAGTAAAAGATGTAGACTATTATCGTCAGCAAATCGATCTAGTTACGGTTAGCGGTGGCAGTTCAGCAAGTTATGACGACTTAGAAGAAGATTAATTATGAATCAACCAACCACCGAAAAAATCGGGAAACCCCGCTTTATTCTGCCCTTTTTATGCGGTATTTTTCTCTTTTTAACTGGCTGTGTCCGTTACGATGTGGGCATTAATTTTCCCCACCAACACCACGGGGAAATTATTCAACATATCACCCTCGGACAACGCTTAACCAGTCTCAGTCAAACCGAAGCCACTAAATGGTTAAATAGTATCGAACAGAGGGCAAAATTACTTAAGGGGAAAACCGCTCATATTTCCGAACGAGAAATAATTGTGACTATTCCCTTTAGTAATAGTCAGGAATTAGAGGAAAAATTCAATCAATTTTTTGATCCTAGTTCTTCCTTTAAAATCAAAAATTCCGCCGATACTGATGATCTTAAGTTATTGCAACTGGATTCAAAACTGGCAGTGACAGAACAAGATTGCTTCTTTTTGAACCAGAAAAACTTGAAATTAACCGTTGATTTGCGAGCTTTGGGTGTACTTTCTGAACAGGGAAATATTATCGTTAGTCCCGGTTCTTTAGTCGCTATCGACTTCGCTTTAAAGACTCCCTTCGCTGGTCAAAATATTGAAGATGACTCAGGATTAAATCCCCCGGTAGAAAAAGTTGATGATCAGTTAATTTGGCATTTAAAACCGGGAGAAATTAACACCATTGCGGCAGCTTTTTGGATTCCTAACTATTTAGGTATCGGCACAATAGTTATTGTTTTAATAACAGGTTTTGCCTATTACTTGAAATATAAACGCTTGCCCGGTGTATCCCCATCGACTTAAATTGAGAGGGCAAGTAAGTAGTTAGGTGTTAAAAACTGTCAGACACCCCCCTTATTAAGGGGGGATCGAACCCAAAATTTATCTTCAATTTAATTATAACCAGCTACTTATTGCCCAAAATTTAATGATCAATGAGGGGAAAATTAGCCAACTCTAAAACTGATCTAAAAATTGGCCAGCAATAGGGAAAATCTTGGCTAGGATCAAATTATAGTCACAATTGAGACTATACGGGTTTCCCTTTTTTACTTTATTACTGGCAATTACAGTTATGGTTAGCAATATTCCCTTTTCTATCCCCGAACATAGCCTCGATCGAGATTGTACCACCCTCTCCCGTCACGTCCTGCAACAACTACAAAGTTTTTCCCCCGACGCGCAGGATTTAAGCGCAATTATGAGTCGAATTGCCCTAGCGGGGAAATTAATTGCCCGTCGTCTCAGTAAAGCGGGATTAATGGCGGATGTACTAGGTTTTACTGGAGAAACAAACGTCCAAGGGGAATCAGTCAAGAAAATGGACGTTTTTGCCAATGAAGTATTTATCTCGGTTTTTAAGCAAAGTGGTTTAGTTTGCCGTCTTGCTTCCGAGGAAATGGATAAACCCTATTATATCCCCGAAAACTGCCCCATCGGTCGCTATACCCTACTCTACGACCCGATCGATGGTTCTTCCAATGTGGATATTAATCTTAATGTCGGTTCGATTTTTGCCATCCGGCAACAGGAAGACAATGATTTAGACGGAGAGGCGCGGGATTTACTGCAAAATGGTCGTCAACAAATAGCCGCCGGTTATATTCTCTACGGACCCTCGACTATTTTAGTTTACTCGATCGGTCGCGGTGTTCATGCCTTTGTCCTTGACCCCAGTTTAGGGGAATTTATCCTCGCCCAAGAGAATATTATTATCCCCGATCACGGGCCGATTTATAGTACCAATGAAGGCAATTTTTGGCAGTGGGATGAGGCAATTCGCGACTATACCCGTTATGTCCACCGTCATGATGGTTACACGGCCCGTTACAGTGGGGCATTAGTGGGAGATATCCATCGAATTATAATGCAGGGTGGTGTTTTTCTCTATCCGGGTACTGTTAAAAATCCTCAGGGAAAATTGCGCTTAATTTATGAAACTGCCCCCCTTGCTTTTTTAATTGAACAGGCAGGAGGTAAAGCTAGTGATGGGGTGACAAATCTTTTAGATATCGTTCCCGATAAATTACACACTCGCACACCTTTAGTGATCGGTAGTGTCGAAGATGTTAAATTGGTGGAGTCTTTTATCGCCGATCGCCGTCATCGCGATGGAGTTTAACTTATAGTTTTATTTAGCGATTAGGAAGCCAGAACTTTTCACTATTTCCTAACTGTTTTACGGTTTTATACCTAGTCTATCAGCAGTCAGCATATCCCTCGCCACTCTCACCGATATGGAAATTCAACAGGTCATCTTAAATAACATCGGGCTATTTGAAAAGCTGGAAATTTCCTTGGCACCTACAGAGCAAAACCCAAGCAACATTACCGTTTTTGTTGGTAATAACGGGGCTGGTAAAACTGCTATACTAAAAGCATTAGCAACTTCTCTTAGTTGGTTTACTGCTCGTTTACTTACAGAGAAAGGGAGTGGTAACCCTATTTCTGAAGATGCCATATTTAATACTGCTAATGCTGGCAGCATTGAAATCAAAGTCTCGGATTTCTCCAAATCATTAAACAATCCCGATCAAAGCGAGATTGACCCTTATTTCAGATGGATTCTTGCAAAAAATAGAAAAGGACGTAAAGCCCAATATAATAGCAACCTTAATGACTGTACGCGCTTGGCCAATCGTTATCGTGATGCCCTCACCCATGATGACAAAACTAGCCTACCCCTAATTGCGTTTTATCCTGTCGAGCGTGTCGTACTCGATATTCCACTAAAAATTAGGACTAAGCATACCTTTTTGCAATTGGACGGTTATGATAACTCCTTAAGTCAGGGCGTTGACTTTCGCCGCTTTTTTGAATGGTTCCGAGAACGGGAAGATACCGAAAATGAATCAGGAATTCCTGAAGACGTTCTCAACCAACTAAGACCACTAGCTGAAACCAATCAAGACGTATGGCGATGGTTAAACGAACGCAATGCCTCAGCTAAAGATCGGCAATTAACAGCAGTTCGCACCGCCATTGGCCGATTTATGCCCCATATGGATAACCTTAGAGTCCGTCGTAAACCTCGTCTCTACATGGCAGTGGACAAAAATGGTGAAACCCTCAACCTAGCCCAACTTTCACAAGGCGAAAAATCCCTAATGGCTCTTGTTGGTGATATTGCCCGCCGTCTAGCCATGCTGAACCCTGCCTTAAAAAATCCTTTAGCAGGCGATGGTATCGTTTTGATTGATGAAGTCGATTTGCATCTACATCCCTCTTGGCAACGTCGCCTCTGCGAGCGCCTGACCGAAACTTTCCCAAATTGTCAGTTTGTGCTAACAACCCATTCACCTCTAGTGATCAGTGATTGTAAAAATGTTTTGATCTACACTTTAGCTAATGGCGAATTGCGACAGTTGCCCTCTCAATATGGGCAAGATGCTAATACTGTCTTATTAGATGTCATGAATACCAGCATTCGTAATGAGAAAATTGATACTGAATTGAACGATCTGCTAGATGCCATACAAGATTCAAAGCTAACCGAGGCTCAACAATTGCTGGCAGAATTAAGTGAGGAACTACCTGTCAATCATCTCGAATTGGTCAAAGCCAAACTACTACTCCGTAAACAAGAATTGCGTCATGGGAACCATTAGTAAAGGGGCTGAACCTTATGCGAACCATTAGTAAAGGGGCTGAACCTTGTTGTTTAACAGCTTGGAAGAGGAGGAACTCTCATGGGGCATACGATGATTTAGTTGACATCCTCGCCGCCGTAAAACGGACGGCGATTCCTCACCACGCCACTTTTTTAGGGTGGTCGCGTCAACGGGGTTGACGCAGATAGCGAAAAACGCTTAATTGCTTAAGTCTGACACTTTCGACCCGTCCGTTTTCA
>NZ_JADBSA010000070.1:0-29780 GCF_020246945.1 Microcystis sp. M113S1
GCTTGATAATCTGCGCTTGTTTTCAAAGCATGGTGTAACTCAGTCATGGTTAGAAATGGCTGATGTGAAAAGAAGGCTTGACGGTTTAAATAGACAGCACAATTATAAAGATTCTTTGATAAAAATGCCAACTTATCAAATGCTAAAAATTCATGTTTATTAAATTTGATTAGATGTCTTTGAACTAATTTCATGCTCTTCCTCCAAGCAATTAATTAAACATTCGGTTTTTCTTGTTCTTCGTCTTATTGAATACAGTCGAGCGCAAAACCCCTTTTTCTTGGCATAATCTGATAGTTTTATTTGAACTGTAAGGTAAACTTGCACTAACCACAGTAGCAGTTGTTTGCTGTTATTTGCGTATATTTTCTACAAAACTTTACAATATCAGCTGCAATGTGGGGGCGCAAAGCTCGCGCCCCTAATCTAAGGTCGAGAAATAACAGGCTGATGGCTGATAGCTTAATGCTATAAATCTTCTTCTACCAAAGCCTCGACCCGTCCTGTTTTGACCGCTTCCACCAAAGCGGCGTGATCTCGTTCTGTCTGCTCGGCATAAGCGATCGCAAACTCGCCCATCGCTAGATCGAACTGATCTCCTTTCCCCAAATAACCGCTAATGGTGGCTGCGTCTCCAGATTTAGCGTGGGCGCGGGCTAAGGTCCAGCCACAGAACTCGGCGTAGCGTTGCAGTTGGACAGCCGACACTCCCTCAATGGGTAGGGAAAACTTCATATCCCGCAGTTGCCGTAAATAGAAGTCTTTGCCCCGTCTTCCCTGGGTCCAGCCTAAAAATATGTCGCTAGAGGATTGCATCAATCTCTGGCCTGTAACCACCCGTTGTCCCTGATTTTCGTACTGGCTCTTGGCGGTATAGGGTTCAAGAACCGAAGGGCAGGCTTCCTTAACTTGTAGGATGAGGGGATGGTTATCTTCCGAGAAAAATAGGGCGATATAACATCTAGTGCCGACACTGCCAATGCCTACCACTTTCAGGGCAAAGTCCTCTAACTGGTAGCGATCAAAGAGGACCCGGCGTTCCTCCGGCAGGGATTGGCGATAGTCTTCCAGACCCTCGCGCACGAGAGTCTCCCAATCCGGTTCGTTGACATGGTAGAGAATGGGCGGCTGATCGACAAAGCGATTGCGTCCCCCGGTTTGAGTGACGATCTTGGGGTAAAGATGTTCGATGATGCGCTCGCGGGCTTTTGCCATCATCTGTTCCCGTATCTTCCGCGTCTTTTCGTCGGGAGCCATCTCGATCGCCTGTTCTACTCCTATGCGCGTGTACCATATCTCTAACGGACTGAGGCGAGAATATTCCCGCAGGTGTTCCCGATAGGAACGAGCGCAATCGATCGCCGCCGCCTTCGATTCTTGATCGGATAGATCGCTATCCCTGCCGGCGATGACAAAGCTGACCACTAGACGCTTGAGATCCCATTCCCAAGGTGCGGGTAGGGTTTCGTCGAAATCGTTAATATCGAAGACTAAATTGCGTTCGGGGGTGGCAAAAAATCCGAAGTTCAACAGGTGGCAATCCCCGCAGGCCTGCACGATAACGTCGGTTTTGGGAGTGGTGGCCAGATCGTAGGCCATCAAAGCAGCGGAACCGCGCAGGAAGGTAAAGGGACTCCGCAACATTCGTCCGTAGCGGATAGGAATCAATTCCTGTAATCGCCCTCGATTTGATGCTTCGATGATCTCGATCGGCTCTCGACCAGCTGCGGGAGGTTGCCAGATGGCGTGGCTAGAACGCGGCAATCGCTCCCGCAGGGATTTACCGATCTGGATGCGTTCTTCCCGTGAACGGAATCGAGCTTGAGAAGATGAGCGGATCGGGGTTTCTATTTGGTGGTTCATAGCGACTTTTTCCCCTGAATGAGATTACATCCCTTGCTGTTAGATGACTAAATGAATACAAGCAATAGGAAATAGATAAGTCAATAGTGATGGTTCCCCGAATGGGATAACTTTCTAACATTTGCCCCTTTAGAGATAGCTTCTGATGCTCGGTTCAACAATTAATCTTCACTCGCTTCTTATTCGGGGAGGCTCAACATTATCGATGATACATTTTTTCTGAAATGGCTATCTCTTAAATTTGCTTAACTTTTAGCCCAATGGCAGCTCTACTATTTCGATTATATCTTGCTCAAAAATTGCTGGCGGAATGCTCGTAACAAAATTTTATCTAATGTTCAGCCTTCGGCCAGGGGCTAAAATCTCGCTCTTTTGTGGGGAAAAGGGGGGTATATTCCACGTTAAAGATAAGATATGCAGCGGTTGCTTTATTCATCTGGCACAGCTAATTCCTTATGGGATAAGCTTTTCGGCGTGGAGAATGTACCAGACCAATCCTGAATCCGCCGTAAATACCCTTAAAATTGATGAGCAGGAGTAAATATTACCAGTTAAAGGTTCGCTGCTATGAAATTCCGTCAATTGATACAGGCCACAGAAAATAAATACAATCGGCTGCTGGCAAATCTGCTCTCGCTCTACATTATTTACCCATTTTTAGTATATCTACCCCTGGGAGATTGGCTGATTTTCTTTTTCTTCTCCCTCTCTCTGATCATCGCAGTCTATCAGATTGATCGAAGTAAATTGGCTTTAAGATTTAATATCAGTCTGTTTTTAATTGCCCTCCTCCTGCGAGCATTCAGCACGATTATCCCTATTTATAGCGATTTTAACCGTTGGTTCGAGCTATCTAGTACGTTAATTTTTCTAGCTTTTATTGGTTTATGTGTGTACTCGATTTTACTAGAATTAATTCCCGCCGAACAAGTCACGTCTGATATTATCAAAGGGGGAATTTGTGTCTATTTTCTCTTAGGATTTTTCTGGGCGGCCGCTTATAATATCATCCAGATTTTCGACCCCGATTCCTTTAGCTCCGCCGCTAAAACCGTCAACCAAGCGGATCTACTTCATTTCAGCTTTACTACCTTGTCCACGGTGGGTTACGGTGATATAGTTCCTGCCAGTAAAGTCGCTAGAGTTCTAGCCAATTTAGAAGGAATGACTGGAGTTCTCTATCCCGCCGTTTTTATTGCCCGTTTAGTCAGTTTACACAATGGTCGTTAACCAAACAGCAATTCTCATTTTAAGGTTTCATGACATTAAAACCCTTGCACATAGAGGGGTTAAAATTCTTTAACGAATCTCTAGATCGCTGAAACAACGCACAATCGTTTCAAAATGAGAATTGCTGGAGCAACATTAACGTTGCCCATCACCCGCCGCAGATAACCTTGAACGCCCAGCAGATAATCTTTGGGCGGTCGGCGTGCATGGGGGTTGTTAGGCAGCATTTAATTGCATGACCTTCCTCCCCTGCTTTGATACTCTGGGCTAGGAGCAATACCTTCAGCAGCAACTCTTTGCAGTGTCCATCCACTAGCAAGAGCATTTGTCCATGTTGCCCTTCCTGATGAATCAATGTCTCTACAGAGCATCCTTCGGTATAAGCCATTAAGTTTGTTCTGGGCTTCAGGACTCTCTGCAATTGCACGCCGGACTTGAAGGACAGTCCTCCCACTGTTTAATTCTCTAGTCCAAGTATCCATTCCTGAAGGATCTACATCTCGCTCTAGAATCTCTCTGTAAATCTGAATGACAGCTTGCCTACTTTGATACTCTGGGCTAGGAGCAATCAGCAATTCTCATTTTAAGGTTTCAGGCTCTTCTAGGTTGTGTGTGATAAGTTTAACTTACATAGGATTGATCGATCTTTGTGTCCTTTGTGTCTTTGTGGTTCGTTCCACCCCCTCTCTAGGAGGAATGTATCTTAGAATACATTTTACCCACCAAATCCAAGAGAGCCGGTTTCATGACATTAAAACCCTTGCGCCTAGTGGGACTTAGGCGTTTTCGGTCAGCAAAAAAGGCTCAAACCATTACCGGACAAGGGGTTAACCTCGATTTGTGATTTTCATTGATATATCTGGGTTTCAGCGATTTTGGGCTTCTTGAAGTAAATCCCAAGCGGGGATTGGGGTTGAGGCTTTTCTTGATTTGTTTTTTGTCTAAGTCCCACTAGAGGGGTTAAAATTCTTTAACGAATCTCTAGGTCGCTGAAACAAGGCAAAATCGTTTCAAAATGAGAATTGCTGAACTAAAACAATCGATCACGAGTTTGCTTCTAATCGGTTTCTTCTTCATCAATAATTGCCGATCGATCTAATAATAATAAATCTCGCAGGCGATCGGTATCTAATTCTGTTAACCAATTTTCTCCAGCATCTACGGTTTGTTCCGCTAATTGTTTCTTGCTTTCGATCATCTCATTAATGCGTTCCTCTAGGGTTCCCGTACAGATGAATTTATGTACCTGAACATTGCGTTTTTGTCCGATGCGGAAAGCGCGATCGGTGGCCTGATTTTCTACGGCTGGATTCCACCAACGATCGATATGAAAAACGTGATTAGCGCGCGTTAAATTTAATCCTGTTCCCCCCGCTTTGAGGGAGAGAATAAAAATCTTTGGTCCCTGGGGATCATTTTGAAAGCGCTCGATCATTTCTACCCGATCTTTTGCTTTGGTAGAACCGGAGAGAAATAATATTTCCTCGGCTAATTTTTTCTGGAGATGGGTTTGTAGGAGTTTTCCCCACTCGGCAAATTGTGTAAAAATTAAAGCTCGATCGCCTTCTGCTATCACTTCCTCTACCATGGCTTCTAAACGTAATAATTTTCCCGATCTTTGACTGGTTTCTAAACTATTTTCTTTCAAAAAGTGAGCGGGATGATTACAAATTTGTTTTAGTTGCATTAGCAAGGTTAAAATTAATCCATGTTTCTGAATTCCTTGAGTTTCTTCAATTTTCTGGAGCGTTGTCTCGACTAATTGTTGATAAAGTTGTCCCTGTTCTTTCGATAAACCACAAAAAATATTCATTTCCTGTTTTTCTGGTAAATCTTCAATAATATTTTTATCGGTTTTTAATCTCCGTAAAATAAAGGGACGGACAAGGGAACGTAAATTATGCAGGGATTCTTGATCGCCGTATTTTTCAATAGGAAGAGCAAAACGACGCTGGAAAAATGTTTGAGTTCCTAAAAAATTGGGATTGAGAAAATCCAAAATTGACCATAATTCCATCAGGCGATTTTCTACGGGAGTTCCCGTTAAGGCAATCCGAAATCCTGCGGGTATTTTTCGCACTGCTTGGGATTGTTTAGCCGTAGAATTTTTAATATTTTGAGCTTCATCTAAAACTAAACCTTGCCATTGTACTGCTTCTAAACTGGACAGATCGCGATAGATTAAAGGATAACTGGTAATAACAACCGATTTATTTTTTACCTCTTGAGCAAAAGCTTGACCTTTTAATCTTTTTTCGCCATGATGCACAAAAACAGCCAGGGTGGGAGCGAATTTTCTTAACTCATGTTCCCAGTTATTGACCACAGAAGTGGGAGCCACCACTAACACAGGATTAACTAACATATCCTGTTCTTTTAATGCTAGTAAAAAAGCGATTAATTGCGGGGTTTTTCCTAAACCCATATCATCGGCTAAACAAGCACCTAAACCCCACTTTTCTAGGAAAGCTAACCAACTAACTCCCTTGATTTGATAGGGACGTAATTCCCCCCGAAATTCCCGCGGTGGGTTGATTAATTGAATCCCTTGATTGTTATTTAAATTATCAATTAATTCCTTTAATGCTCCCTCCGCTTGGAAATTGACTACCGGCAGTTTAGCAATTAGATTATTATCTCCTGAACTCAAGCGCAGAGCATCTTCCACCGAGAGATTAAGGGGAGCGATGGTATTATTTAAAATTGCCTGAGCTGCTTTGACATCGGTTGGTTGTAGGATTAACCATTTGCCCCCCACTTCCACCACTGGCGATTTTTTCTCTAATAACTTATCAAAATCTTTTTTCGATATTTCCTGTTCCCCTACCACTAATTTAAGCTGAAAGTTTAATAAACTGGTTAAACTTAATCTTTCTCCTTTTTTGGGGGTGACAGTGGCAGCAATCTTAATTCCTAATCTTTGTTCATTACTACCAGCAGTTAAACCCGTTGGCAAAATTACCCCTAATCCCTGCTCTCGCAATTGCCAAGCGATCGAGCGAATAAACTGATAAACTTCGATCGAATCAAGAGAACATTCCTCCGGGTGTCTCTGCTCTAAACTAATTCTAATCGGTTCGTACAATCGCGCCGCTAATCCCAATCCTTTTAAGAGAATTTCCTGAGGATTATTGACAACTCTTTGATAACTATGATAACTTTCTTTGCCCTCTAACCAAATCAACTTGGCACTAATGAGAAATTCTTGATCATCTAACGCTTGTAAATAATAGGTTAGTTTCCACACTGTTCCTAGACTGGGAGGTTGTAAGGATAAACAGACACGGTATTGATTCTCGATTAATTGGCGATTATTGCCATTAACTAAACTTTCTTGGATAGGAAAAACCCAGTTATTATAAGCATTTTCTAGACGCTGTAAATTCTTGGCTTCTAAAGCAATGTCATGATGATCACCGCTTAAAGATTGTAGCCAGGGTTTCACCATCAATGAGGGGGAAATATTAACACCACTATCTATCTTTTGTCGCAAACGAGCATCGACAATATTTTTCAAGCAATCGAGAATAATTATTTGTGGTTCGCTATTTTCTTGATAGGCAAGACAGACCGGGGGGATGGTTTGGATAAACTTAGCTAAACGAGTGCGATCGATGGTACTATCTAGCAGGGGATACCAGCAACTTTCACCCTGATTTATTCCCGCTAAAAATTTCCCCCTTGCTAATAAATCTAAACTCCAACGGTGCAAATACAGCCAAAATCGTAGATCATTGCCGATAAATTCGGCCTTAGCTAGGGGTAATTTCTCCCATAACCGCACTATCATCCCCGCAGAAAAAGTTAATCCCGATACCTGCCATGGTTGCCAAGACAAGGATTTAGCTGTGGGTTCGAGAATTTGCCCCGACAGCAGCGGTAAAAAATATTTTTTCCTTGGAGGGGAATAACTAGGGAGACTGAGCTTGATTGATTCTGGAGAACACCGGTCAAGCTGAGGAGAAAATTTCTCGATAAATTGGAATAATGCCCCTGATTCTAGACAAAAAGGATGATTTTCCTTTGTTTCACTTAATTCCTTCCCTTGCCACTGTTCACCCCAAAGAAAAAAAACACTATCTTGCGAACGAATCAGCCAATTACCGTGTAGAGTAGTCATTATAAAATAGGGAAATTCCTCTAAAAAACCTGCTGTTGAAAAGGTAACAAATCTCGTTTGTCGCTTCTTCTGACCTTAAGAGCCTCTAATCTTCTATTTTAGTGGACAAGGGCTGATTTCTCAAGCAGAATCTAGTTCAGCGATTAGCCCCGATCGCATGGTTATTATCAGTAATAATAAATAGAGTTATTTTTCAACTATGTACAAATCGATCGCCCTCACCCTCGTCCTCAGTCTTCCCCTTAACTTGTCCCTAGTTGGTCAGACGGAAGATTTAAACCATCTACAGCAATTATTATCCACCCGAAAATGTCCCCAATGCGATCTGAGCGGTTCGGGGTTAGTGCAATCGAATCTAGTCGGGGCAAAATTAAATGGGGCCAATCTCGTCGGGGCCAATCTTAGTCAAGCTAATTTAAGTGGGGCGGATCTGAGTGGAGCAAATTTAACTGGAGCCTCTCTTTTTGGTGCTAATCTGACTGGAGCGAACTTAACCGGGGCAATCTTGACGGGTGCGGATTTAAGAGGTACTTATCTCAATAATGCTAACCTCGACAACACCAAACTAGACACTGCCTATGTACAGGGTGCGGTGGGAATTCCCAGTAGTGCCGGTACTTCTGAACTATTCTATGGTCTAGGAATGGTGGAAGGAAAACAGGGACGCACCAGCACCGCTATAGAAAATTTTAATAAGGCCTTGACAATTAACTCAGAATATGCTCCAGCTTATCTAGCCCGGGCCATGGCTCACTATCGTCTGGGACAAAATGCGCTAGCAGCCCAGGACGCTCAAATGGCTTCGACTCTCTTTCAACAGCAAGGTAACACCCCCGGTTACGAAGCGGCAGAGAATTTTATTAAAGGCATGGAAATCGCCCTAAAACCGCAAGAACAGGGTGGTGGCAACGCTCAATTAGACCAAATGGTGCAGGGGATTGGTTCTCTGCTCTTACAGTTTGTTTTACCCGCTTTGGGACTGTTTTAATCCTCGTCCGCTGGCTCTTCTAAATGTTCCGAGACCGCGTAATAAAGGTCAAGAACATGATGATCGGCAAGACGATAAAAGACTCTCCGTCCCTGTTTTTGGTATTTAACTAATCTTAAGGCTCTTAGGGTTCTTAACTGGTGGGATACGGCCGATTCACTCATCCCTAAATCGTCGGCTAAATCACAAACACATAATTCTCGTTTGGCTAAAAGCGATAGAATTCTTAGGCGGTTGGCATCCCCCAAAAGGCTGAAAAATTCGGCCATTTTTTGGGCTTTTTCTAGTTCTAATCCCTGCAAGTTCTGGAATTTCGCCCCTTGGTGATGGGATTCCCCACAAACCGGTGCTATTTTCTCTATGGCCATGTTTTTTCCCGAGCGGTTTTAAGGAAAAGTTGAGAAAGGGAGGTATCGATCGAATCTTCAACCCCGATACTTGTCCCTTTCTCCCCAATAAATAAATTTAACCGCAACCACAGCCCTTGTGTCCACAGCCTTTTTCGTTAACGTGACCATCGGCACAAGCTTGGCAACAGTAGTATTGATCGTTTTTTTCGATGGCATCGGCGATCGATACTACACACAAACAGGATTCACAAGCACATTTCATGGTGGTGACAGCGATCATGGTTACTACCTCTGAACTTCTTTACTGACTTTAGTATAACATCTGAACAGATGTTCATGGATTGAATAAAGTTAAATTTTTCTAAAACTCAGACAGGAAAGTTGGGGCCGTTATCTCAAGGGTGGGAAGTTATCAGTTATCAGTTATCAGTTATCAGTTATCAGTGATCAGTGATCAGTGGGTAAGTTAACAGTTATCAGATGTGAGTTTTTAAGTGTGCAGTATTAAATAGAAGTTTCCTACTGTCTTTTTACTGATTACTGTTTACTGCTCACTGTTTACTGCTCACTGTTTACTGCTCACTGTTTACTGCTCACTGTTTACTGCTCACTGATTACTGTTTTTAGACGCGGAACGGACTACCAGCGATCGCCAGCCTCATAAATTGCTAAACGTCCGACACCTATATCTAATCCGGGAGAATTATCCCCGGGGGGATAAGCAGTAATTCCAAACTGATAGACACCACCATAATCGGGATTTCGTACTGGTTTCAGACCGATAGAAACGGTATTACCGGGGGGGACAGGAGGATCAAAAATGACCGTGATCGTCTGAGTATTGGGGTCAAAAGTAGTGGATTTTAGGGTTAATTTTTCGCCGCGCTGATTGCGATCGCCAAGAAAAGCAAAGGTTTGATCGACCAGAAAAGCAATAGTTTGAATATTAGGCTGCTGTTGTAGGGTTACTTTGCCCAAGGGCGCCCCGAGGGACGGCGGCAGAGCGATGGTAAGATAGTATTTTGCTCCCCAAGCACGCACGGATTGGAAAGTAGCGGAGAAATTAACCAGAGTGGGAGAACTCTCAAAAAATACTCTGCCATCGGGAAATTGTCCTGCGAGGGAAACAGAAGCATCAAAAGCGAGTATAGCAATCAAAGCGAGTTTAGATAGACTTTCAGTCTGTTTTAAAGGCAAAAAAGGAATTTTCAAGGTAAAAGCTACTATAAAATATTGATTGTCAAGGGGAATTATAGCAAATTCACTTAATCCCAAACTTCTGCCATTATCAGTGATCAGTAATCAGTAATCAGTGATCAGTAATCAGTAATCAGTAATCAGTAATCAGTAATCAGTAATCAGTAATCAGTAATCAGTAATCAGGAGACAGGAGACAGGAGACAGGAGACAGGAGATTATTTTTATTTATACTTCCCACACCCTACACCCTACACCCCACACCCCACATCCTAACCCCCAACCCCTAACCCCCAACCCCTAACCCCTAACCCCTAACCCCTAACCCCCAACCCCCAACCCCCAACCCCCAACCCCCAACTTGCAATGTATCTCGAACACCTGCACCTTCACAGTTTTAGAAATTATGCCGAACAGTTGCTAAAATTCGAGTCCAAAAAAACAATATTATTGGGCAATAATGCTCAGGGAAAATCCAATTTACTAGAAGCGATCGAACTTTTGTCCACTCTCAAGAGCCATCGAGTCAGCAAGGATCGGGATTTGGTGCTAGAATCGGAATCAGAGGCGAGAATTTTTGCTAGGGTTAATCGTCTTTATGGAGCATCAGAATTAAGTTTAATTCTCCGTTCTTCCGGTCGTCGCACCGTGATCCGCGACCGTCAACCCCTGCGCCGTCATCTCGATTTTTTGGGCGTGATTAATGCGGTACAATTTTCTAGTCTCGATCTGGATTTAGTGCGCGGTGGTCCGGAAGCTCGCCGAGATTGGTTAGATACTTTATTAATTCAATTAGAACCCCTATACGTTCATATTTTACAGCAATATAATCAGGTTTTACGACAAAGAAATGCCCTCTTAAAAGAGATTCGTAAACAGGAATTAGAGGGAAAAGTTTATGAGAATTTATCCCAACTAAAACTCTGGGATTTACAACTAGCAGAAACTGGTTCAAGAGTAACGAGAAGAAGGGCGCGAGTCCTGCAAAGATTAATTCCTTTAGCCCAAAAATGGCACGAAAGTATTAGCGGAAAAACCGAATTTTTAGAATTACAATATATTCCTAATGTGCCTTGGCTAGAAGATGATGTCAATGGGGTACAAAGGGCTTTTTTAGATAAGATTGAAACCCGTCGTTTGGCAGAGAAACAACTAGGGACATCGGTAGTCGGTCCGCACCGGGATGAAGTGGATTTTTTAATTAACCAAAACCCCGCTAAATCCTACGGTTCCCAAGGACAACAAAGAACCTTAGTTTTAGCCTTGAAATTAGCGGAATTACAGTTATTAGAGCAGATTATCGGGGAACCTCCCCTACTACTCCTCGATGATGTTTTAGCGGAATTAGATATCGATCGACAAAATCAATTATTAGATGCGATCGAAGATCGTTTTCAAACTTTAATTACCACCACTCATCTCAGTTCGTTTGAGTCCCGTTGGTTGCAATCTTCCCAGATATTTTCTGTCAAAAAGGGACAGATTTTTTATTAGCCTATAGCCTCTCTTTATTTTGCTCTTTGTCTGTATATACCCATAATAACAAAACAGGCCTGCGGCCTGTTTCACTGTTAGATTAAGAATAGTTAAGCCTACCTAATCTCGCGGACTACCGGCTTACCGTCGATAATTTCACCGACGAGAATCAGATCAGCAACCCCGACAAATAAACCATTTTCTAAAACCCCCGGCATATTATTAATAGTTCTTTCCAAATCAGCCGGATCATCGATACTATCAAATTTAACATCGATAACTAAATTGCCTTGATCCGTGACCACGGGGCCAGCTTTTTTCACTCCCATGCGCAGGGAAGGTTTACCACCGAGTGCCTCCAATTTTCGCATCACCGGAGTCATGGCCATGGGTAACACTTCCACCGGCAAAAGAAAAGTCGATCCCAACTTATCCACCAGCTTATTGCCATCCACTACCACGACGAAAATATCGGCGAGACTATCGACAATTTTCTCCTGAGTATGGGCAGCACCGCCGCCTTTAATCAGATTTTTCTGGGGATCCACCTCATCGGCCCCATCGATAGCGATATCCATCTTTGCGATGACATCGAGGGTAGTGAGGGGAATTCCGTACTTCCTAGCCAAAACTTGCGCTTGAAAAGAAGTAGGAACCCCGACAATATTGCTGATTTCCCCGCTTTGCAGTCTAGCGCCCAGATATTCGATCGCGTAGGCCGTCGTTGAACCAGTTCCCAATCCCACGACCGAATTAGATTGAACTAGATTAGCGGCCGCTTTACCGACCTCCTGTTTCATGAGAATGACCGGATCGATTGCTGTCATGATGCACATTCCTAAAAGCGATATTTTGAACCTCTTAGTTATCGGCTATCCGTTGCCCTCTTGTCAATGGAATTAGGGATTAGTGGCCTGAGCTGCTAACATTTCCTTGAGTTTAGCCAATTCATTGGCCCAACGGGGATCTGGCTGTAAAGCGTCACCATCGCCGGTAACTTTCGGGGTACTACTGCCACCCCGTTCACCCTTGCGTTTTTTGCCGCTGCCGCCGCCACTGGATTTGCGCGGTGCTGCCGTCGTCGGTTTCGGAGTCGGTCTTTCGACTTTTTCTGGGGTTTCTACGCTTGCCTCTGTGCCTTCTGCTTCTTCCCCTTCTTCTTTACCTCCCTTGCTGCGGGGGAGAGCTTTCTCGATTTTGATCGGGTTTTCCATGAAGGATTGACCGTTGTATTTTTCGATAAACTGGTCAGCTAGTTCATCGCTAGGGACGGTAACGAAGGCAAAACCGCGACATTTGCCAGTTTTGCGATCTTTGATGACTTTAGTGGTAATCGTATCCCCTTCATCGGCAAAAAGCGCCTGTAATTTTTCGCGCTCGACGGATTCTTTGGGCAAATTACCAACGTATAGACGAACGGACATGATGGATTCCTCCAAGTATAGGTTGATGTAAAAACTTGTGCGACATTCCGTGCCTGTATGCTGATTTTTTTAAGGCAAACAGAGCTAAGGAGGATGTTTCCCAGCGATAAGCTTGTAGTTTCTGCACGATAGCGGCTGTGGCCGTCAATTTCGACTATCCTTAACGATTTCAACGAGAGGTACGGAATCTAGGGGTTACGTTTTTTAGCTGTTAACAGGGCTAATCATTCAACTTACCCGATTTATGTCGCTCTATTCGATTATTACAGAATGTTTACACAATTTGTCAAATATTTTCTCTCGCTCCGGGCTGCCATGGAAAAAATAAGTATAACTACTTAAGTATTTGTTCACAGTAAGCAAAATTTTATTAAAACTCTTGCTAAATGTATCATTATATGCTTCTTTCCTTTTGGCGGCAGGGTATCCTAGCTAACGGGAGGGAAAAAGCAAAACCCTCTCTACAGATACATTGACACTTTGTCAAGTATTTGTTACATTAGTTAAAAAAGGTGCTACCAATCACCGATCTCGCTTGTTATCAACCACTGCCTTCATCAAGGAGGAACACCATGTCTCAACCGATCGAACTTTCCTTAGAACAACAGTTCAACATTCGTTCTTTTCAGACTCAGGTAGAAAAAATGAGTCAGGAGCAAGCGCAGGATTTCCTGATCAAGCTCTACGAACAAATGATGGTCAGAGAAAATATGTACAAAGCTTTTCTCAAACACCAGTGGGGTCTAGATTCTAATCCCTGGGCTCCCCAATAACTCATTTCACCCCTGCGGGCGACCTCTTTCTCCGGCTGGGTTTCTCCGGAAACGAGCTAGGGATGCGGGGCGCATTTCTTCACCTTTTTAGCTATTCTTAGGGAAGAATAACCGAATTGCAAGGGGTTAATTTATGTTCGAGCGCGCTTTGATCTGTACAGATCTTTTCGATGGTCTCCATCGTCTTGTCCATTGTGTGCCACACTTAGCCCTAAGCGGCTTAAAACAAGTTATCTTCCTCCACAGTATTCCGGTTTGGGAACAACCCACCCTCGCTGCCGTAGATCAAGCGAAAATTGACGCGGCCAAAGAAAAATTAGCCCCAGCTTTAGCAAATATTCCCGACGGTATGACAGTTATTGTCGAAATCTCTAACCGTCGTCCCGTGGATGCCGTGCGGGAAGTCCTCGCTAATCACTCTATTGACGTGATTTTGATGGGAAATCCCATGCGCGGTGCTGTCCAAGAAAAATTATTCGGTAGTACCAGTTTAGCGATCGCAGGTATTACCGATATTCCGCTGCTGATTTTCCGACCGCAATTATTATCAGTTTATACTCGCGATGAATTGGCCCTGCGCTGTCAACATCTCTGGAAACATTTATTAATTCCCTACGATGGCAGTTCCGACGCGATTTATCTAATTGAACAGATAGAAAAATACGCTCAAACTCGCTCCCCCGGCTCTTTTGAGCAATGTCTTCTCCTCCGGGTAGTGGAAAATATCAGTCGCGATCCCGGTGTCACCGAATGTCGCTTAAATGATGCCCGTCAGCAATTAGAATCGGTGCAAGTGCGACTAGAAAAACTCGGTTTGCAAGTACAGAGCGAAGTGCGACAAGGAACACCTGTATTAGAAGTTTTGACAGCAGCAGAAGAAAATGATATCAGTGCGATCGCTGTAGCCACTTCCCATCGTTCTAATATGTTGGAATGGTTAGCAGTGCGTCGGATTAATGAAGATATTCTTCATCAACTGTGGTTCCCCTTATTATTTTTCTCACCGAAGGGATAGGCTCAAATTCCTAACAGGTTAAACAAATAACCCACCCCGATAATACCGACGGTGACAAGGGAGATAAACACTGTTAAGAGGGGGATTTTTAACACCTTTCTCAAGATAATCATTTCCGGTAAAGATAGGGCAGTAACAGCCATAGTAAAAGCTAGGACTGTACCCAGGGGAATGCCCTTACTAACCAGTGCTTCCGTTATGGGTAAAACTCCCGCAATATTAGCGTATAATGGCACTCCCATCACCACTGCTAAAGGCACAGCAAAGGGATTGTTTTTTCCTGCCCAATTAGCGATAAAATCGGCAGGAACATAACCATGAATTACCGCACCCACAGCAATACCAATCACCACATATAACCACACGGATTTAAAGATTTCTACTGCTTGATATTGTCCCTGTTGAAAACGTTGTTTCCAAGTCAGAGCTAGTTCCTCGTCTTCCTCTTGAGGTTGATAACTTTTTTGTAATTCCCAGACAAAAGGTTCCACCCATTTTTCTAGTTTTAATTGACCGATAATATAACCGGAAATAATCGCTAAAATTAAGCCAAAGCCAATATACAATAAAGTCACTCTGAAACCGAATAAACCCCAAAGTAAAATTACCGCCACTTCGTTAACCATCGGAGCAGAAATTAGATAGGAAAAGGTTACTCCCAAAGGGACCCCCGCTTCTAGGAAACCAATAAATAACGGTACAGCAGAACAGGAACAAAAGGGGGTAATAACACCAATACAACCCGCCAAAATATTACCCAAAAAGCTGAATTTTCCTGCCAAGAAATTACGGACTTTACCCGGATCGAGAAAGCTTTGCAAAGTTCCCACAAAAAAGCTAATTGTTAACAATAATGTCAGAACTTTTGGTACATCGTAGAAGAAGAAACGTAGCGACGAACCGAGGGAATAATCAAGGGATAAACCAAAGATTCTCGTTACTAATTGCGTCGCTAACCAATCAAAGGGATAGAAGGGGTCAAACATAATTATATTACCCCGAAAAAAGAGAATTATTGCGGTAATAAAGATTGAATTTGTTCGGGGGATAAAACCCGACCTTTACTAACCACTTTACCATTAATTACTAAAGCGGGGGTGGACATTACACCCCGTTTAGCAATTTCGATCGGATCGGTAATATGGGATACTTGAGCGGTGATACCTTGAGCGGTGACAGCCGATTTAGCATTAGCTTCTAACTGCTGACATTTTTTACAACCTGTCCCCAAAATTTCCAGATTGATAGTATTCATACCTGTCAAACTCCTTAACTTAATTGCTCGATTAATCCGACAACTTTAGCCTTAATTTCATCGCGAACTCGGCGAAAAGTTTCCATGGGTTGACCATCGGGATCATCAATTAACCAATCCTCGAAAATTTCCTGTAAAACCCATCCTTCCGGCAGATTGACACCGCAACCACATAGGGATATAACGGCATCGTAATCTTCGGGATTAAAATCCCTAATTGGTTTAGAAGTTTGGTCAGTAATATCGATACCAATTTCCTGCATAACTTCGATTGCTCCGGGGTGAACTTTGGCCGCTTCTAATCCGGAACTGGTGACGGCAATTTTACCCGCGCCTAAAGTTTTAGCGAAACCTTCGGCGATTTGGGAACGACAGGAATTTTTTCTACAGGCAAACATAACTTTTTTCATGATTTTAACTCCTAGAAATCTAATTAGGGGATAGGGGATAGGGGATAGGGGATGGGGGATAGGGGATAGGGATTAAGAAACATCTTCCCCAACACCCAACTCCTAACACCGTTTTTTCGCTTTTTCCTTCCTTTCACTATAGCGATCAGTCAGATAATCTACCTGATCTCGCAGGAGAATGGTAAACTTATAAAGTTCCTCCATCACATCAATAACTCGATCTCGATAGGGGGAATCTTTCATCGTGCCATCCTCATGAAACTCCTGATAAGCTTTAGCCACAGAAGATTGATTAGGAATAGTAAACATTCGCATCCAACGACCAAGAATTCGCAGAGTGTTAACCGCGTTAAAAGATTGGGAACCTCCGCTTACTTGCATGACTGCTAAAGTGCGGCCTTGGGTAGGTCTAACCGCACCAATACTTAAAGGAATCCAATCAATTTGGTTTTTGATAATGCCGCTAATATTACCGTGAAGTTCGGGAGATGACCAGACTTGACCCTCGGACCATTGACTTAATTCTCGCAATTCCTGTACTTTGGCATGAGTATCGGGAACACTGCCATAAATCGGCAATTCACGGGGATCAAAAAAGCGCACTTCTGCCCCCAATTCAGTGATAATTCTGGCAGCTTCTTCTGCTAATAAACGACTGTAGGAACGTTGCCGCAAAGAACCATACAGAAAAAGAATTCTTGGTTTGTGAGTCGATTGGATCATGATTACCAACAAGCAGAATTTATTTTCAGTCTCGGAAACCATCGGATAGTAGGCCGTAAATAATTACAGCTAATTGAGCGCCTAAAATCGGTGCTATCCAGTAAACCCAATGGTGTTGCCAAATTCCTGCCACGAAAGCAGGCCCCAGAGAACGCGCTGGATTCATACTGGCACCGGTAATCGGCCCCATAAAAGTTCCTTCTAGGGCTACGGTTAAACCGATAGCAATCCCCGCAAAACCAATAGGGGCGCGACGGTCTAAACCAGAGCCTAAAATTACCAGCATGAGAATAAAGGTGAGAATGGTTTCAATACAGAAAGCTTGTCCCCAATTTCCCTGTAAAGGCAGAGTTGCGCCCAAATTTCCCACTCGACCCAGACAAAGCACAAGAGTGGCAGAAGCGAGAATCGCACCGAGACACTGGGCGATAATATAGGGAATTACCCAAGATTTTGGAAAAAAGCCACTTGTCCAAAAGGCCAGGGTCACGGCGGGGTTAAAATGAGCCTTACTGATATGACCAAGGGCATAAATCAGGGCTGCTACCATGGCACCGAAAACCATATTGACCCCGAGATGGGTAATTGCACCATTGCTGATTTGATTGACCATTACCGCCCCTGTTCCCGCGAAAATCAGGATAAAAGTCCCCAAACATTCCGCTAGACATTCCCGCACACCTGACCGTTTTAAGAGACGAAAAGATGAGCGAGTTTGACTCAAAAGCTCGATCAAGAAGGGTTTCGGCATAACAGACAATCGATCGAATAACCCGATAATATATCAACAAAAGTTGATATGTCAAGTTTAAAAGCCATTTGTAAAGATTTAATATTTCTAAAAATCTTGATTGGTTACTGATTTTCTCCGCAGGTACGAGCGGGGACGAGGGCAGCAAAACGACGATATTCGGATAGATATTCTTCTAGGAGAAGAAATTGAGATAGATTTAGGCTGTAGTAGATCCAACGACCTTCTTGACGACTGCGGACTAAATTGGCTTCTTTTAGGGTTTTTAGGTGAAAAGATAATTTAGATTGGGCGATATCGAGATGGTCGCACAATTCACAAACGCATAATTCCTGATGTCGCAAAAGTTGCAGAATTTGCAGTCGCAGGGGATCCGAGAGTGCCTGAAAACCAGTATAAATCTGGGTTAACGAGTTGGGAGATGTGGCCAGAGAGTTGAACATTGAGATTGCCCCTAGTGGGAAGGAAATAGGAAAGCGGAAAAATTCAGAATTGCAACAAAACTTTATGTATTTTTGTATCGAATCAGGAAAACCAGCGAATCATCCCCTGTATTATAGACAATGGTTTTGACCAGATTAGCCCTTAAAATCATTGTAGACAGGTTAGGAGACATCATGGAATTATTTGCGGCTCTCAATTTAGAACCTATTTTTCAACTCACCTTCGTGGCGCTAATCATGTTAGCTGGCCCCTTTGTCATTTTCCTACTAGCTTTTCGTGGGGGCGACCTATAAAAACCGCCTCCCACCCATTGTTATTCGTGCTTTTTTGACTTCTCTCCTCTCTAGGGAGAGATTTTTTGTCTAAAAGTCGGGAGTCAGTTATCAGTCATCAGTTATCAGTCATCAGTTATCAGATGTGACGCGATGTGCAACTAAAAACGACAGAATCAGGGTAGGGTTCCAGAGGATACTTTATCTCTGCTGATTTCTGAAAGCCTTGTAAATCAAGACTAAAAATATAGTTGCACGCGGGGTGATGTGAGTTTTCAGTTCACTGATTACTGATTACTGGGCGTTGTCAGATCAGAATATGAAAGATGCAATGCAATCCTTGTTATCAAAGTAATTTCAGTTCCGGTACTGATTCGGATCATCTTTCAATTTGACAACGCCGATTACTGTTTACCGAAAAGCCCCCATTGCCACTTCCCCCCGCAACGGCTCGACTGAGCATCGCCGAACGTCGCGCACGAAGTGGTCTCCCCACTTCCCCACTTCCCCAATTCCCCACTTCCCCACTTCCCCACTGATAACTGATTACTGTTTACTGATCACTGAAAAAAGCATCCCATTTCCCCCTCTCCTAAGAATCGACTGCTAAGATCGAACATAGCGATCGATCTCTCGCTCCCACGATATCTGATAAAACTATCCATGGTCATTAAAAATAACCCCTATTATCGGGCTTTCATCGGCTTTTGGCTCGCTTTCCTTGTGTTTTGGGGTTTTGGGAGTTTCTCACCCCTTCTTGCCCAAGCGAAAGAGCAATCAGCCGATGTGCAATCGATTACCCCCTACCTTAAGCAATTTCAACAAAAAATTACCGAATTTCGCCTCGATAACGGAATAAAATTCATTATCCTCGAAAATCGCGATGCCCCGGTTATTTCCTTTGTCACCTATGCGGACGTGGGAGGTGCCGATGAACCGGACGGTAAAACAGGAGTTGCTCACTTTTTGGAACATTTAGCCTTTAAAGGCACAAAAACCATCGGTACTACCGATTATCTTAGCGAGAAAAAAGTCCTCGATCGCCTTGAAGCTATAGACAAAGAACTGCAAGCGGCCAAAAAAGCGGGTAAAAGCGCAGAAGTGGCTAAATTAACCGCAGAATTTCAACAAGCGAGGGCAGAGTCCGAGCAATTCGTCCAACGCAACGAATACGGGCAAATCGTCGAAACTCAGGGGGGAGTCGGTTTAAATGCCACCACTTCCACCGATGCAACCAGCTATTTTTACAGCTTCCCGTCGAATAAATTGGAATTGTGGATGTCTTTGGAATCGGAACGATTTTTAGAACCAGTGTTCCAACGGGAATTTTACAAAGAAAAAGACGTAATTCTGGAAGAAAGACGGATGCGGACGGATAATAGCCCCTTGGGTTTATTAATCGAAGCTTTTCTCGATCAAGCTTATACTGTCCATCCCTACAAACGTCCCGTTATCGGCTACGATCGAGATATTCGCAATCTGGAACCCTCAGATATCCAAAACTTTTTCGATAAATTTTATGCTGCCAGTAATTTAACCATAGCTATCGCTGGGGATGTGGACCCAGAACAGGTCAAACAGTTAGCTAAAGTTTATTTTGGTCGTTTTCCCGCTAAACCAAAACCCCCACAGGTGACAGTAGTGGAACCGGACCAAACCAAAACAAAGGAAATTACCCTAAAATTAGCCTCGCAGCCTTGGTATTTAGAAGGATACCATCGTCCCGCCCTCAATCATCCCGATCATGCGGTTTACGAGGTTATCGCCACTTTAATGAGTGAAGGAAGAACTTCGCGACTGTATAAAGCTTTAGTGGAGGACAAACAACTTGCCCTCGCTGCTCAGGGATTTAACGGCTTTCCGGGAGATAAATACCCGAATTTGCTCTTATTCTATGCTCTTACCGCTCCTAATGCCAGTGTGGAGGAAGTAGCGCAGGGTTTGAATTTAGAATTGGAAAGATTGAAAAATGAACCGGTTTCGGAACAGGAATTAGAACGGGTTAAAAATCAACTACGGGCAGCCCTATTAAGAGGTCTTGATTCTAACATGGGCATGGCGCGATCCTTGATTGAATACGAGGTAAAAACCGGCGATTGGCGTAATTTATTCGCCCAATTAGATGCTTATAATGCTGTCACCGCAGCCGATATTCAACGGGTGGCTAAAGAGACTTTTACCCCCGAAAATCGCACTATTGGCCGAATTTTACCGAAATAGAGAGATAGGGAGATAGGGAATTTTTTAGTCAGCAGTGAACAGTAAACAGTAATCAGCTTCTGAAGGCAAGAGGCAAAAGAAATAATCCAGCAATTCTCCTACACACTGTCTACTTAAAACTGCAATCTGATAACTGATAACTGATAACTGAAATCCCTAAAACCCTAACACCCTAACACCCAACACCTAAAATAAATATAATCATGAAAAAACGCTTCCAATGGCTAGGTTTAATAGTTATCACCCTGATAGGTGTCCTAGCTTTTCGTTCCCCGGCAATTGCCCAAACTCCGCGACATTTTACCGATTTAACTTTTCCTCCCCTTCCTGAAGTGACAGTTCCCCAATACGAGCGCTATCAACTAGATAATGGTATGGTGGTTTATTTAATGGAGGATCGGAGCTTACCGTTAGTGAGTGGTACGGCGATGATTCGCACAGGAGGAAGATTAGAATCCGGGGAAAAAGTCGGATTAGCTGATATTACTGGAACCGTGCTGCGTAGTGGTGGCACCGAAAAACATCCTTCTAATGTCTTAAATCAATTATTAGAACAAAGAGCAGCCCTAGTAGAAACCTCGATCGATCTTAACGCTGGAACTGCTAGTTTTAGCGCTCTTAGTGAAGATTTAGAAACAGTTTTTAATCTCTTTGCCGAGGTTTTGCGTTCCCCAGCTTTTGAAAATCAGAGGGTAGAATTAGCCAAAGTTCAGGAAAAAGGGGCGATTGCCCGACGTAATGATGATCCCGATGATATTGCTAGTCGGGAGTTCCGCAAGCTAGTCTATGGTGATAATAGCCCCTACGCTCGTACTGTAGAATATAGCACTTTAGCTAATATTGACCGTCAGGATTTAATCGATTTTTATCGTACCTATGTCCGTCCCGACCAAATAATTTTAGGAATTGTCGGTGATTTTGATTCTCAGTCGATGAAAGCATTAATCAATAAAACTTTTGGCGATTGGAAAAATCCCGCCACTGCCACTAAAATTGTCACCCCTTCTGCAACCCAAAAAAATCTTCAAGGTGTCTTTGTCGTCAATCAACCCCAATTAACCCAGAGTAGCGTTTTATTAGGTCATCTTGGGGGTCGTTTGGATAGTCCCGACTATCCCGCTTTAACGGTATTAAATGAGATTTTAAGCGGTTTTGGTGGTCGTTTATTTAATGAAGTACGTTCCCGTCAAGGATTAGCTTATTCTGTCTATGGTATCTGGAATAGTCGTTATGATTATCCCGGTTTATTTATTGCCGGAGGTCAAACTCGCACCGATGCCACCGTACCTTTTATTAAGGCAATTTTAGGCGAAATCGAGCGCCTTCGCAATCAACCCGTAAGCGCAAAAGAATTAGAAGATGCTAAAAATGCTATTCTCAATTCTTTTGTTTTTAAGTTTGAGAAACCTGCTCAAAATTTATCGCGATTGATGACGTATGAATACTATGGTTATCCCCAAGATTTTATCTTCCGTTATCAACAAGCGGTAAAAGGTGTGACAATTGCCGATATTCAACGAGTGGCACAACAATATCTACAACCGAATCAAATTGTGACTCTAGTAGTGGGTAATGAACAGGAAATTCAACCTCCCTTATCCAGTTTGGGAACTACGGTTAAAACTGTTGATGTCACCATTACACAACTATAAATAAATCTAGGTTGGATGGAGCTAAACTAGGTGAAATCCAACCTAAAAAAATGAGATAAATATAGCACGAGATATGACTTTACAACTCACAATAAATTATCCTGAAAATTTACCCGACTTTCTTCAAAAAACCCGCGAGGAATTCGAGAGAGAAGCAACCTGGGTTATGGTAGTAAAACTCTTTGAGATGAAACGTATTTCATCGGGTATGGCTGCCAATTTATTAGGAGTGGATAGGGTTAATTTTTTATTGAGATTGACCGATTTTGGCGTAGCGATGATTAACTTAACAGAAGAAGAACTATTATCAGACCTTGAAAATGCCTAAAACTGAAGGTGACGTATTGCTAAATTACAGCCCTTCTCATAAAAAAAAGTATAACCTAATTTGGTATTGACTCCTGACTGCTGACGACCGACTCCCCAAAACGAAAACTTCCTATCTCACCATTGAGATAACTGCTGTAACTATTTTGAGATAACTAAGGCTATCATTGAGGAAAATTACTGTTGAGATCCCTGAATAATGTATTAATTTTTGTATAAAAAGCTAGACAATTAAACCCTTTAGAGATAGGGTGATAGTGGCTGAGTTTGCTATTAAGAGTTTTGTAAATAAATATCAAACTCAAGGGTTTTTGAAGATGGTATCTCGTTAAACTGAAAGTATAAAGTACAGAGGTAAAAATACTTATGATGCTACTACAAGATGTTGCGAGAACCTCTAGAGAACAAGCATTAATTCTGTGGTTTGAAGAAGTAGATAGTAAAGATGTGGGATTAGTCGGTGGGAAAAACTCCTCCTTAGGCGAAATGATCCAACAATTAACCCCGAAAGGGATTAATGTCCCCACAGGATTCGCCACCACCGCTTACGCTTACCATCAATTTGTCGAAAAAGCCGGACTAGACGCACAATTAAGACAAATTTTCCAAGATTTAGACGAAAACGATGTGCAGAACTTGCAAGAAAAAGGTAAACAAGCGCGCACATTAATCTTAAATACACCCTTCCCCGATGATTTAAGTCATGCGATCGCTATTGCCTATCGCCGACTCTGTGAACGTTATGGCGATGATCTCTATCATTCCATCGATGTGGCCGTTCGCTCGAGCGCCACTGCCGAAGACTTACCAGAAGCGAGTTTTGCCGGACAGCAGGAAACCTATCTCAACGTCCAAGGGGTGAGGGGAGTTTTAGAAGCTTGCCATAAATGTTTTGCCTCTTTATTCACCGATCGCGCTATTTCCTACCGTCATCATAACGGTTTCGATCACTTTGCCGTCGCCCTTTCCGTCGGTGTCCAAAAAATGGTGCGTTCAGATCTAGCCACCTCTGGGGTGATGTTTTCCATCGATACGGAAACAGGGTTCAAAAATGCCGCTTTAATCACGGCAGCCTACGGTTTAGGGGAAAATGTCGTGCAAGGCGCTGTTAACCCCGACGAATATCTAGTTTTTAAACCCACTCTTAAAAACGGCTACAAACCCATCCTCGACAAACGCCTCGGCAGTAAAGCGATCAAGATGATCTACGATGATGGAGGATCGCGTCTAACCAAGAATATCCGAGTTAACAAGCTAGAACAGGATCAATTCTGCATTAATGACCAAGAAATCCTTACTTTAGCCCGTTGGACGACCGAAATCGAGGAACATTACTCGCAAGTGCGCGGAACCTACACCCCCATGGACATCGAATGGGCAAAAGATGGGATCACGGGAGAACTCTTTATCGTTCAGGCGCGTCCAGAAACCGTACAATCGCAAAAAGCCGCTAATATCCTTAAATCCTACGAAATTAAGCAAAAAAGTGACGTTTTAGCAGTGGGACGGAGTGTAGGTGCGGCAATCGGTCAAGGAAAAGCCAGAGTCATCCTCAGTGTCGATAAAATCAACAACTTTAAACCGGGAGAAGTTCTCGTCACCAATCGCACGGATCCCGACTGGGAACCGATTATGAAACAAGCAAGCGCGATCGTTACTAATCAAGGTGGTCGTACTTGCCATGCCGCTATTATCGCGCGAGAAATGGGCATTCCGGCGATCGTGGGTTGCAATAATGCCACGGAAACGATTAAAACCGGTCAGGAAGTCACCGTTTGCTGTGCGGAAGGGGATGAAGGGAAAGTTTACCTCGGATTGCTACCCTTTGAAATTCGCGAAACTCCCCTGGATAATTTGCCCGAAACTCGGACAAAAATCCTGATGAATATCGGTAATCCCGAAAAAGCCTTCGCTTTTGCCGATATTCCTGCCCAAGGTGTCGGTTTGGCGCGTCTAGAATTCATTATCGCTAACCATATTCAGGCCCACCCCAGCGCTTTGCTGAAATTCCACGAATTGGAAGAAGGGGACGTAAAAGACCAAATCGCCGAATTAACCAAACACTACGAGGATAAACCCCAATTTTTCGTCGATAAATTGGCCCGGGGAATTGCCATGATTGCAGCCGCATTCTACCCCAAAGATGTAATTGTGCGGATGTCCGATTTTAAATCCAATGAATACGCTAATTTATTGGGTGGCAAACCCTTTGAACCCAAGGAAGAAAACCCGATGATCGGTTGGCGCGGTGCTTCCCGTTATACTGATCCTAATTATCGCGAAGCTTTCGCTTTGGAATGTCGGGCGCTGAAAATGGTACGGGAAGAAATGGGATTAACTAATGTGATTCCGATGATTCCTTTCTGTCGTACCCCCGAAGAAGGGATGAGAGTCCTCGAAGAAATGGCGAAAAATGGTCTCGAACGCGGGGTTAATGGTTTGCAAGTTTATGTGATGTGTGAGTTACCAAGTAATGTAATTCTTGCTGACCAATTTGCTCAGGTGTTTGACGGATTTTCGATCGGTTCTAATGATTTGACCCAATTAACCTTAGGATTAGATCGGGATTCTGCCCTAGTTGCCCATCTTTTTGATGAACGGAATGAGGGAGTTAAACGCATGGTGAAAATGGCCATTGAAACCGCTAAAGCCCATAATCGCAAAATCGGTATCTGTGGTCAAGCCCCCAGTGATTACCCCGAATTCGCTCAATTTTTAGTGGAATTAGGCATCGATTCTATCAGTCTTAATCCTGATTCGGTGCTGAAAACCATTTTACGGATTGCTGAGGTAGAAAAAGCCAAAGGCTAATCAGTAATTAGGTAAGTTAGGGAGGTTGATAGCCTCTCTAGCTTCATATGCAATTAATGAACCATAAAGAATAAATTTGTGTAATCATGAACAAAACTATTTGGAAACAATTATTTTTCATACTAACTTGCTTTGGAAGTGTTTTTTTTGTTCAGTATTCTACTTTGCCTCGAAATACACGTCCACAATTACAACAAATGAAAGTAACATTAATATTCGTCGATGAGGGAAGAGTTTGTCAAGGCGGGTATGCCCTAGATAAAAGTTGTCCAAGACTATTGGACAACCAAAATATTGACATCGCACAACTTCGTTCAACACAGCCAAAACATACAGCCATTCTTCAAGAAGGGCGAGTGTGCGATGTCAACTTGAGCGAGTCTTTTTATAATATTCTGACAAACTATATCAACTCTCCGCGTCCGCATTTAGACTATTCAAAACGTAAATCTATTCTTGTTGTTCTTGAGTGGGATGGAAGAAGGAAATTTAATTCAAGAATCACAAGGGGAAGTGAAAATCTTTATACTTATCAAGTACCTGGAAGAACACTGCTAATGTTTCATCGAAGAGCTGAGGAATTTCATCCTAGTAAAGGTTACTCTTGGGGTTTCTCTATTGAAGAAAGGTCATATAATTCCAATTTCTCTTTACTGCTAAGACCTCATGCCCAATTTTCTAAGGATGTAGTTCAGTGTGGCAATCCAAACTAGCATTTATTTTTATTAAAAAATTTAAGGGAGTTTAGTCATGAAACAGAAACAAAACAAAGTTTATAGATGGCTAAGAAGTAAAGAATTTGCAATTATAGTTTTGCAAAACTTAATCTTTGCCTTAATTACTGGTCTTATTTTAGCTTCATTTCAAGTCTTGATTCAAAATCAGCAAAATCAAAAAGCTAGAAAGGAAAGTATCTCTCGTGTTGATGTTAGTATGCTTACCAGTCAACGTGATGAATTTACAAAAAAAATGTCTCAATACTTCCTCTTATTATATCAGTTGGCAGGAAAAGTAAAGGAGGCAGATTCAAAGACCGCAATTACTGAAATTAGAGAGGATTGCGAAAGCTCGGAATCTAATAATGATAGTAAATTAATTGGTTCAGAATCTTGCTCAACTCTATATAATCACCTAACAAAGTTAACCATTTATGACTTGAACAGCAATAAAATGATTTTGGTTAATACGATTGAAGCATTTAATTACTCAAATTCATCTACTAACTCAGAAAAAGTTTCAAAAGAGTTAGACAGTTTAATTAGTGATCTTGCTGATCTGAATGTATTAATAGCAGACCGAGATAAATTTATGGAGAGTTATGATGATGATAGGAAATTTTGCTCTCAAAATAATGCAGGCTCTGAGCTATGTCAGGCACTAGATAAGGCAAATCAAACTTTTGTAAGCTCTTTAAAAACAATTAATGAAAGTTTAATAAATGCTATTGATGAAAAATAATGTAATAGCTCATTTTGAGATTATCACCAATCTGGCTCTCTTGGGGTTGTGGTGATAAAACCAGCTTATGAGCCGCAAGAACCAAGTATATCAAGGACTTAAAAGGTACACATCAGTAAAGGATGTATCGAATTATGCTTTTTCCACCCCATGTCCAAGAGAGCCACCAATCTTTATACTGGGGTTCTTCATTCAAGAAGCGGATAAATATTCCCGAATCACAATAATGCTTTTCAGTGGGCTTTTTTTTCAAAACTCACCTCTAATTGAATTGATAATATTAGACAAAGAAGAAGATGCAGATTTTTCAGGAAAGACTTTCAGTTCCTGCACTTGAATATTGATTTTTTCTCCATGCAAATACTGCCGAATTAACCCAAAAACATAAACTCTTTTTCCTAATGCTTCTCTAGCTTGTTCAAAAAGTTCTTCAGGAAAAAAACATTTAATAATTTTGTTATCAGTTAGGCTACGAATCCCCATCTTTATCTTTTGACGATTGGCAATATTAATAGATACTAAATGCCCTTCAATAGAGCCATAAATACTATAAAAATTTTGCGTAATTTCATCTACATTATTATCCCTAAACATCAGTTTTTTTTGTACTAATTCAACTAAACTAACTTCATCTTTTTAGTTGTCTCTTAACAAAGATTAACTTTAAACTGCGGTCAAGAGATAAACCTAGATTTCGTCAGGATTAAGGCCTAATTCCCGCAGTTTATTTGCCAATCGTTCCGCTCGTTGTTTTTCCTGATTATAGCTAGTGAAAGCTTGTCCATCGGGATAAAAAAGCAACATTTCCGGTTCTCCTAACTGAAACCGTATTCCTAAACGGGGACTAACCCAATTATCGAGAGTTTCCAGAATTTCTAGCTGATTTTCGCCTCTTATCCCACCACTGGCATCGTTTTTATGGGGATCATAAAGATAATACTCCTCAACCCCATAACGCTGATAAAATAGCTGTTTTTTGGCCATTTCCGTGAGGGTGTTACCCGGAGAGAGGATTTCAAAAACCACCTGGGGACTAATATTATTTTCTAACCATTGTCGATAGGAACCCCTTTCCCCTTTTGGTCTCCCAAAAACTACCATAATATCCGGTGCTTGACGCAGTTTATTATCATTTTCCACAGGATACCAGAGTAAATCCCCCGCAACAAAGACATCAGACTGCTCGCGAAATAGCCAGTCTAAATTAGTTTTAATTGTCGTAATCCAACGAAATTGCAGGGTATTATCGGCCAGGGGTTGACCATCGCTATCGGGGTAGATGATTTCAGTGACGTTAGTTTTATCTAGTTGCGAAACCATAAGACTAAGTAAAAAGTGAAAACTAGAAAATGTCAACAACTTAATTCTATTATAGCGAGCATTTGTATTATGTGGCAATTAGGACAAAAATATTGACAAATAGTATAACTTGTGCATTGGACAATAAAGATTTAATTTTTTTGATGATAACGATTGAAAATTTCGTTGGTTCCTAGAAAATTTTTGTCTAATTTTGGGAACTATAATTATAATAAGACTATCAACTGGAATTAGGACAAGAGGATGAGTGGCGGTTTAGTCTATCGACAAAGTCCAGAAGAAGAGAAATTAGAGCAAAAAGTTCTATTGACAACTTTTGCAAGAGAGATCAAGGACAAAATTAAGGATTTACAATCTCGGTTTCACAACAGTCCACTGGGTTACGGTGGCCATTGCTTTCCAACCTAAAAACTTACCGACCGGTTCGGCTTTTTCAATGCCAATTCGCAGCAGTTCCCCTCCTAATTTACTATGCCATTGCAAGAGGACTAATTCACTTTCAATTGTAACAGTGTTAGCAACAAGACGACCCCCGGGGCGCAGCGCTAACCAACAGGTTTCCAATAGGTGGGGTGTGGTGATACCGCCACCAATAAAAATAGCGTCCGGTGGCGGTAAATCTGCCAAGGCGCTCGGTGCAATTCCGGCGACGATTTGCAGGTGGGGCGTTCCCAAGGCGGCGGCATTATCGGCAATGTATTGTAATCTGGTGGGATGATGTTCGATCGCAATAGCCTGGCAACGGCGATCGCTACGCAGCCACTCAATGGCAATGGAACCACAACCCGCTCCCACATCCCAGAGCAATTGTCCGGGTAGGGGAGCCAATGTACTCAGAGTGATAGCACGAACTTCTCTTTTTGTCAACTGTCCGTCATGATGGTAAGCAGAATCCGGCAGTCCGGGAAGGCGCGGCGCCCGGGTAGGAGGATGGGAGGAGATACAGCTAATGGCAATGACATTTAAATCTGCCAGATCTGTAAACTGCCAATCGTTGGCGATGCCTTGAATGTGGCGTTCCTGGGTTCCCCCTAGATGTTCTAAAACCGTGATGGAACTTTCGCCAAAACCTGCCTCGGTTAGAAGCCGAGCAGCGATCGCAGGAGTCTCGGCATCGGCGCTCAGTACCAGCAGTTTAGCGCCGGGATAAAGCACCCCATTTAACAAAGCCGGAGGACGGCCGCACAAACTCAAAGTTTCTACTTCACTCAGGGACCAACCCAAACGACTACAGGCAAGACTAAAGCTAGAAGGAGAGGGAATAATCGTCATTTCCTCAAGGGGAATCTGACGGGTGAGGGTGACACCAATTCCGTAGCACATGGGATCACCACTGGCCAAAACACAGACGGATTGACCACGACGGCGGATAATCTCGTTCACAGAGTCTTGAATGGGAGAAGTCCAGAGCAGTTTTTGCCGTTGATCCTCTGGGGGTAACATTGCCAGATGACGTTCACCACCGACAATAACTGATGCTAAAGAAAGCAGACTTCGCCCCACTGAACTTAACCCTTCTAAGCCATCTTCACCAATTCCTATGATCGATAGCCATTTCGACTTACAATTGCGATCCGCCATATTAAAAAAAAATCGCTACTATTTCATTATCTGCCATCAGGCTCTATCCTTCAAACAAGATATAATCGGGTTAGTGCCAAGTTAATTCAGAGGAAAAATTATGACCACCACCGCCGATGA
>NZ_JADBSA010000071.1:0-8141 GCF_020246945.1 Microcystis sp. M113S1
ATTTCGAGCGAAGGACAACGAATGGGGTGGTCGAGGGAATCAACAATAAACTTAAACTAATAAAACGGAGAGCCTATGGCTTTAGAAACTTTCGGAATTTTTGGGTTAGAAGTATGTTGTCTTGGCATCTTGTCTGTTAATTTAGCATAAAGGGTAATGAAGAGCCATAAAAATCAATTCAGGGTAATTTTAGGCTAATCTGCGACTTACCGACTTATAATAAAAATGTTCTTGCCAAAGAAGCTGTAGCTAACTGCTTAACTGAATCTGCTAGGATGCTATCACAGAATAGAAGACTACATCTATTAATTGCTGAGGCAGAACTAAGTTTAACCGCTCTTTTTTAACTACTTCTATCCCTTTCAGGAAAAAAAATTCAGCACTTTCAGTTTACCATAGTCAAAGTGTACTTTCTAGGCCGATGACTTTGACTAAAAACCCCGTGAGCAGAAACCGTCGTTTTTCCCCGCGCAATCTCTTTGAGACTTGCATGGCCCTATTGGTGTTATGTAATTATATTCTGGTTATTTTCGATTTAACCTATATTCCCCTGCGAGATTTTTGGTTACAGGGACGCTTGCAAATAACTTTATTAAGATTTAATGAACCAATAAAACTCGGACCGATTGCCTTTCAAGAATTACAAATACCTCCCGATAAACCCCTAGAAATTCCCTTTGTTAAAGGAATCGCTAAGTATGATGTGGTGAAAGGGATTAAACCCTATCGCAGTACCAGTGAATATTTAGATACGGTTAATAAACTTAATGAACTAATTAATCAAAAGCTTTTTAACCCAGAGTTTAATCTGCAAGAATATCGCCAAGAGATCGAGAAGATTTTAGACAATTTACGCCAAAAAAGTGTCAATATGGTCGATAATAATCCCTTTGCCTCGGCGGAGAAAACTGGGACCTTAGAGAAGATTAAAAATAAAATGCGCTTGCGGGTTTTTAAAACAGAAAATGTTTCCGCAAAAGCAGCCTTTCAGAAGTTTTGGACTTGGGATTATCTCAGTCAAAATGGCTGGGAAAAAGAGTTGGATTTTTTCAATCAAGAAATTCAACCTTTAATAGAAACTAATTATTTTCGTCCCCTAGGAGAAGATGGAAGACCGATAGATAACTTTGAGGCGATCGATTTTTTATTTGGTACCATCTTTTTCTGGGAATTTATGCTGAGAACTTGGTGGATTGCTCGCACTCATAAAGGTCTGCGTTGGCGCGAGGCTATGTTATGGCGATGGTACGATATTTTTCTGTTTATTCCTATCTGGAGATGGTTGCGATTTATTCCTACCGTTATTCGCCTAGATCAAGTTAAAATTATTAACTTAAGACTGATTAAAGAACAGGCAGTTAAAGGCCTAGTTGCGCTAATTTCTAAAGATATTACTGAGATAATTGTCCTGAGAATTATTAATCAACTACAGGAATATATTCGACGGGGACAAGTGGAGAAATTTCTTGATAGCTCTCTCAATGGCGGCTATAATAATCTCAATGATACTAATGAAGTTATCGAAATTTTTCGGTTAGTAGTTAATAGTACTGTTGACAAGGTTTTACCGCAAGTTAAACCAGAAGCGGAAGCTTTAATTAAATACAATATCGAGAAAATTCTCAGTCAAACTCCCGCTTATCAAAGCTTATTGCGATTACCCGGCATGAAAGGTTTAAAAACTGACTTGAGCAATCGTCTATCTAGTCAATTTTATCAATCTTTTGTTAACATAGCTGAAAAGATTACCCAGGAAGACGAAGTTTTTGAGGGTTTAGTTCAGCAATTAGTCCAGCGTTTCGGGCAATCTCTCGCTGGGGAATTACAATCCCGTCACAGTTTAGAAAGAATCGAGATGTTATTAATTATCTTCCTAGAAGAAGTCAAATTAAACTATGTACAAGAATTCTCGGATGAAGACTTAGAAACTATCCTTGAACAAACTCGCTTACTCAACTCTAAAAGTGCAGAAATTACCCCAGTAGAAAACATGAATCCCCGTCGTCTTCCCTAAAAATTAGTGATCATTGATTAGGTAATATTGCTTGATCTTTTGATCACTTTTCTGGTAAAATATATGCTGAAACCCCATTACTCAATTAATCTAATTATCTACTCTCATGTTAACAAAAATTATTCTTGGTTTACTTTGGTTATGCTTCGGATTATACGCTTTTTTACTAGCACCCCCCGATCAACCAGATACAATAAATTTAATTATCAATCTTTCCACTGGCAAATGGCAAGATATCAACCCGTTAATTATCGCTCTTTTTAACCTGATGGGAGTTTGGCCACTTATCTACACTAGCCTTTTAATTATCGATGGTCGTGACCAAAAAATCATCGCTTGGCCCTTTGCTTTTGCCTCCTTTGCCGTGGGTGCTTTCGCTATTTTACCCTATCTAACTCTCCGTCAACCCAACAGCAATTTTACCGGTAAAAAAAATCTTGTCATTAAACTTTTAGACTCACCTTGGTTGGGAGTAATTGCCCTAATTACTGCGGGAATTTTAATCGCTTACGGATTAATTAACGGCAATTGGTCTGATTTTTGGCATCAGTGGCAAACTAGCCGTTTTATTCATGTTATGAGTTTAGATTTCTGTCTTTTAACCCTATTATGTCCAATTTTGATGCAAGATGATCTAACCCGACGGGGATTAAAAAATCCTTTGCTGTTGCCGGTAATTTCCCTATTGCCTCTAATCGGTCCAGCAATTTATTTAATTATTCGTCCTCGCTTAGGGGAGAATTAGGGGTAAGGGGAAACTCAGCCTAGTTATCAGTTGTTTTTTAACTATTTCTTGACAAGAGAAGTTCATATTTAACAGAAATTATGCTGAGGTTCCCCTAAAATACGAACAAAGAGATTAATGTCCAGATTAGAAGGAGTGTTTAACCTTGTTAGAGAGTCAAAAACCACCTCGGATTTACTGCTTTCAAGCTGATTATCTTGCCTCCCAACAATTTAACCCCCAAGAGATTCCCGCTTGGTTATCCTTAGAGGTAAACTGGCAGGGTTATAGAATTCACACCCTACCCTGGGTAGCAGACGTAGCTAGGGTATTAGGATTATTAGCGATCGAAGATACCCCCCAAGGGTGGCAAGATTATTTAGAAAGCTTGGGATTAGCCAAAATTAGGTTAATGGACAGCGAGGAGTTTTTTGAGGATAAATCTTTATCGGGATGTTAAAAATGCCCTATAATTGGCAATTTAGTGATGATTCTACCAGTCAATTTATGCCCTATAAACTACTCTTCGTCTGTTTAGGAAATATCTGTCGTTCTCCCGCTGCCGAGAATATCATGAATTATCTGATTGAACAAGAAGGATTAAGCAATAAAATCCTCTGTGATTCTGCGGGGACTGCCGGTTATCATATCGGTTCTCCTCCTGATTCTCGCATGAATACGGCGGCCAAAAAACGCGGTATTCCTCTGCAAGGGACAGCTAGACAATTTACCCGCGAGGATTTCGAGAATTTTGATCTAATCTTAGCCATGGATAAAGCCAATTATCAAGATATTTTATCCCTAGATTTCACAGTAAAATATCAAGAAAAGGTCAAGTTAATGTGTGACTATGCCCGTTATCACCCAGAAAAAGAAGTTCCCGATCCCTACTACGGTGGTCGTGAAGGTTTTGACCGCGTAATCGAGCTACTTTTAGACTCCTGTGGCAGTCTTTTGGAGGACGTAAAAAGCAAAATTTAAGTTTTTTCTTTCAGCTAATCGATTAATCTATGTTCGAGGGAAAAACGAACTAATTCGGCGCGATTGTTAGTAGTTGTTTTCCTGAGTAAACTACTAACATATTTCTCGATCGTGCGAGAACTAAGATGCAGTTTTTGCCCAATTTCACTATTAGAAAGTCCCCGGGCTAAATGTTCTAACACTTCCCGCTCGCGATTGGTTAACTTAAAATCGTCCTGTAAAGAAGAAGTTAAAACAGCCGTAGTTTTGGGGCTTTCTTCCGGTTTTAATTTCTGATATTGACGTTCACTTTGCACCATTTGCGATCGCTCTAAAAGATTGCGAATAACTGCTTTTAATTCCTCCATCTCAAAAGGTTTAGGAAGATAGATATCACAACCCACTTGATAACCGCGGATTCTTTCCTCTGTTGACCCTCTTTCGGTTAAAAAAATTACTGGTAATAACCTAAATTCTGGCTGTTGCCGCACCTTAGTCACCAAAGAATAACCGTCTAAACGGGGCATTTTGATATCCGATACCAAAAGATGGGGATGATAGGTATCCAATAAATTCAAAGCTTCCAAACCATTACTCGCCGCTACCACACTATAACCTGCTAATTCTAAATAGTCTTTGACCGCTAAGCGGATACCGGGGTCATCATCGGCAATTAGAATCAAAAGAGGCATAGAAATTAACAGGACAAGGTTTTTTCAGTATTGATAGCCTAGCACCCTCCGCTCGTCACAATTGTCCATCAAGCTACAGAGGCCGTTTTAACTGATATTATACTAGCAGTTAGCAATCAGTCTTTTCAGTAATCAGTAATCAGTAATCAGTGATCAGATGTGATTTTTCAGCTTTTTTCGCCCCATCTCCGGCGCTCCCTGCTCCCCCACTCCCTGCTCCCCACTCCCCCAACCCCTTTTTTACTTTTTACTTTGAAGATCATTTTTTAGTTAGGGTTTGCTGAATAAATCTAAAAACCTTATCCAACAAGGTTTTTAGACTTTTTTTCCCTCAAAAAGTGCCGCCCCTTGGAGTGATTGGGGGGAAAATTCAGGGACTTTTTCCCTGAAAATTAGGTAATTGACCACCTGAAAATGGGTAAAACCCCAACCCCCAACCCCCAACCCCCACCGAAAAACTTTTTCAGCAGACCATAGTTATAGCGTTTCTCATAAGTATGAAGTATAACTGGATTGGGCATCGTCTCCTGATTCCTGACTCCTGACTTCTGGCTCCTGACTCCCGAAACCGAAAACTTTGTACCTCACTATTAAGATAATTGCCATCACATGACAGATTATTTGGTTTCCCTGACAATTTGGGCGGGTATTTATGCGATTTTTGCCCTCGGTTTAAATCTACAATGGGGATTTACTGGCTTAATTAACTTTGGTCACGTTGCTTTTGCCACTTTAGGGGCTTATGCAACGGTTTTATTAACTTTACAGGGTGTACCGATGATTTTTGCCGTCATTGTCGGGGCGATCCTAGGGGCATTGTTGGGATTGGCCATCGGTTTTTCCACCCTGAGATTAAGAGCCGATTATCTAGCAATTGTCACCATCGGGGTGTCTGAGTTAATTCGTTTGCTGGTGCTTAACGAGGATTGGTTAACGAAAGGCAGTTTCGGACTACAACGTTATCCCCTACCTTTGGATATAAATGCCAGTTTTCCCGTCAAATTGTTAATTATTGCCCTGTTTACCCTGCTTGCTATCTTTGCTCTCTGGCAATTGGGGCGCAATCTGCAACGACAATGGCGCGAAGCTGGGCAAATTAGCGGCAAAAGCTATCAACCGACGCAAAAGAGAGCTTTAATCTTTTGGGGGGCGTTAGGGGCGATAATCCTGCTTTTTCTGTATATAAACGGTGTAATTGCCTTGAATGACTATAATTACAAAGCCGGGCTGATGGTGGTAGTTTTAGTCCTCCTCGCTCTCGTTTATACTGGTTTAGAATTACTTTTGCGATCGCCTTGGGGACGCATCCTCAAAGCTATCCGGGAAGATGAAGAAATTCCCCGGGCTTTAGGAAAAAATGTCTTTTGGTATAAGTTACAATCTTTGATGTTGGGCGGTGCGATCGCTGGTTTAGCTGGGGCTTTTTTAGCATGGCAATTAACCACTATTTACCCGACTAATTTTGAACCATTATTGACTTTTAACGCTTGGATTATTATTATTCTCGGTGGCTCTGGTAGCAATGCAGGCACCTTACTAGGAGCAGTAATTTTCTGGGCTTACGATTCCCTGACTCGCTTTATTCTACCCCAATTAGATATTTTTAATGATAGCCAATTAGGGGCTTTACGGATTATGATTATCGGTCTGCTGCTCATGGTTTTAATGATCTGGCGACCCCAGGGTATCCTCGGCAAAAAAGAGGAGTTAACTTTGGGAAAATAATTTCAGTTATCAGTTATCAGTTATCAGTGATTAGATTTGAATATTAAGTGAGCAGTATTAAATAGCATTTTTCTAAGGACTTAAGCAAAATTAATTACACATTTAAATAACCCTATTGCCTATTGCAAGAGTGCCTATTGCCTGTCTCAACTAAGAAATTTATTTCCCACGACTACTTACTGTCTTTTCACTGATTACTGTTTAATGTTTACTGATAACTGATGTTTATCTGATCAATTATGTTACTTTCTGCCAAAGGATTATCGAAAAGTTTTGGGGGCATTCGCGCCGTCAATAATGCTTATTTGGATGTGCCGCAGGGCAGCATCACCGGGTTAATCGGTCCAAATGGGGCCGGCAAAACCACACTTTTTAACCTTTTATCTAATTTTATTCGCCCAGATAAAGGAGAAGTTTTTCTTGATGGTCAGCCCATTCATCAGCTGCCTCCCTATCAAATTGCCCTGAAAGGATGTGTGAGAACTTTTCAAGTAGCAAGGGTATTATCCCGATTAACGGTGTTAGAAAATATGCTCTTAGCTAGTCCGGGGCAAACGGGAGAAAATTTTCTCAAAGTCTGGTTTCAGGGGGCAAAAATTCGCCAACAGGAACAGGAAAATCGTGCCAAAGCTTTGGACATATTAGATTCGATTGGTCTAGGGGAGAAAGCGCAGGATTATGCGGGAGCTTTATCGGGAGGACAGCGTAAATTATTAGAGATTGGCCGAGTGCTAATGACCAAGCCAAAATTAATTTTATTAGATGAACCAGCCGCCGGAGTTAATCCCACTTTAATCGCTCAAATCAGCGACCATATTATCGAATGGAATCGTCAGGGAATTACCTTTTTAATTATCGAGCATAATATGGATGTGATTATGTCCCTTTGTCACCACGTTTGGGTATTAGCAGAAGGGACAAATTTAGCCGATGGTATTCCCAGCGAAATCCAAAAAAACGAGCGGGTTTTAAAGGCTTATTTAGGAGACTAAAGCTAATTTTTGCACCTGTTCAACAAAGTTAGCCAGAATTTTTAAGCCATTAGTCGAGGATTTTTCCGGGTGAAACTGCACCGCTACCAAACGATCACGAGCGATCGCTGCCGTCACCGTTTGACTGCCGTGGGTGACGGTGGCGGCAGTTAGATAACTATCAAGGGGATCAACATAATAGGAATGGACAAAATAGACGTGAGGATGCGGGGGTAATCCCTGCCAAAGAGCATGATCCGGCTGGGTGAAGTCTAACTGATTCCAACCCATGTGGGGAATGGTAATGCCAGGTTCCGAGCGAAAACGGCGCACTGTCCCCGGAATAATCCCTAAACCCGCCTCTTGACCTTCCTCTGATGAGTCAAAGAGAATTTGTAAACCGAGACAGATACCGAGAAAGGGTTTACCATTAGCGATCGCAACTTTGAGCGGTTTTTCTAGACGACGGCTGCGAATTTGCCGGACAGCAGGATCAAAAGAACCGACTCCGGGTAAGACAATAGCGTCAGCTTTTTCCAGATCGAGGGGAGAATCGGTAATTTTCGGCACTGCACCCACGGTTTCCAGTCCTTTACAGGCAGAGTGCAGATTTCCCATGTCATAATCGATGACAGCGATTAAGGTCATTGCTATATACTGAGCAAGCGATAACCTTATTTTAGAGCAATCACGCCGCTAAATTAGGTCTTGAATCAAAAGTTGTTGAAAGCTGGTGATGGGATTTGAACCCGCGACTGGCTGCTCACAAATCATACTACAGCAATTCTCATCGAAAATTTTGGGTCTGAAACCCCGTCGTTCTACGACGGCTTTACTGTTAAATATTAGCACATTTACGAAATATATGCTAAAATGTGAGACATGGAAAAAGCCTATTCGTTTCGATTTTACCCAACACCCGAACAAGAGTCGCTATTGCGGCGCACTTTGGGCTGTGTAAGATTAGTTTACAATAAAGCTCTCCATCTCAGAACACAAGCATGGTACGAAAAGCAAGAAAGAGTAGGCTACGCTCAAACTTCTTCAATGCTAAC
>NZ_JADBSA010000072.1:0-4403 GCF_020246945.1 Microcystis sp. M113S1
AATGGCTGATGTGAAAAGAAAGCTTGACGGTTTAAATAGACAGCACAATTATAAAGATTCTTTGATAAAAATGCCAACTTATCAAATGCTAAAAATTCATTTTTATTAAATTTGATTAGATGTCTTTGAACTAATTTCATGTTCTTCCTCGAAGCACTTAATTAAATATTCGGTTTTTCTTGTTCTTCGTCTTATTGAAGACAGACGTTTTCCTTGTAACTGATATCGATTCCACATCCTCCAAGTAGTGTCATAACTGATCCCCTTTTTCTTGGCATAATCTCATAGTTTCAACTGTAAGGTAAACTGGCACTAACCACAGGAGCAGTTGTTTGCTGTTATTTGCGTATATTTTTTACAAAACTTTACAATACTAAATCCGTTGAGTATAGGCTACTTATAAGGACAGGCAAAAGGCACTCATGCAAGAGGCAAAAGGGGGGATAAATAATCAGTTTTTAATAACCAGATTTAGTATTAACATTCAATTGATAATTTTTACTAATATATTGCTTACAATCCATTGCCAGTAAGGACTATAGCTACAATGATTGATTTTTATCAAGGTGAAGAATTTTAATTTTTTTTCTCAGAAAAAATCAATTATTGAAAATGTTCTCAATAGTAGTTTCTACAATGAAGGTTTTTCGTCAAAACATCTTGGGGAATGTAAAAATATATAAAAGTATATGAAGATGTGCGGAATGTCGGTTAAATCGACAATAGCAGACAGCATCGGTGCCGAGCAGCTAAAACTTAATAAAAAGGCGACAAAACTTAATAATGTCCAAAACAGCTAATTATGCCCCTCGTGGGCTCTCTGGTTGGTTAAAGAAAAATCTAGGCTAATCCGATAATAACCTGCTTGCAAATCCTGCTAGGGTGGTTTTATCTGTTAAAATTTCTTGTCGTCGTGAAGTAAAGCGGGAAGAGTATGCGAATTCTATTTGTGGGTGCCGAGGCCGCCCCAATTGCCAAAGTTGGGGGAATGGGGGACGTAATTGGGGCATTACCGAAAGTCTTGCGTCAGCTAGGTCATGACGTGCGGATTTTTCTGCCCTACTATGGTTTTCTCCAGGAAAAAATGGACATCCCTTCCGAACCCATTTGGTCAGGATTCGCCATGTTTCATGATTTTTTAGTCTATGAGACGGTTTTACCCGATACGGATATTCCTCTCTACCTCTTTGGTCATCTAGCTTTCTCTGGACGCAATATCTACGGAGGCGAAGATGAGGCCTGGCGATTTACCCTATTTGCGAATGGTGCGGCGGAATTCGCATGGAATTACTGGAAACCGCAAGTTATTCACTGTCATGATTGGCATACGGGCATGATTCCCGTCTGGATGCACCAAGACCCCGATATTAGCACCGTTTTTACTATCCATAATCTCGCCTACCAGGGGCCTTGGCGGGAGGCATTAGAAAAAATGACTTGGTGTCCTTGGTATATGCAGGGCGATAATACCATGGCCGCGGCGGTTCAATTTGCCAATCGCGTCACCACCGTTTCTCCCACCTATGCTCGTCAAATACAGACCCCCATTTATGGCGAAAATTTAGAGGGATTATTGTCCTATATTTCCGGCAATCTGGTGGGGATTGTCAACGGCATCGATACGGAGGTGTATGACCCTGCTAAAGATGTTTATCTTAAGCAGAATTTTACCCCAGAAACCATCGAAAAACGTCTGATCAATAAAATTGCCCTGCAAGAAGAAGTGGGGCTACAGGTCAGTAAAAGTGCCTTTGTCATGGCGATGGTGACGCGTTTGGTGGAACAAAAAGGTATTGATCTAGTGATGCAAATTTTAGATCGCTTTCTCACCTATACTGATGCTCAATTGATTATTTTAGGTACAGGCGATCGCTATTATGAAACCCAACTGTGGGAGATGACTTCCCGTTTCCGGGGGCGAATGTCCCTGCATCTTCTCTATAGTGATGCCCTTTCCCGTCGCATCTATGGGGGGGCCGATGCTTTGTTAATGCCTTCCCGTTTTGAACCCTGCGGCATTTCCCAATTAATGGCCATGCGTTACGGTTGTATTCCCATGGTACGCCGCACCGGTGGTTTAGTCGATACGGTATCTTTCCACGACCCAATTCAGGAAAAAGGAACGGGATTTAGTTTCGATCGCTATGAACCTTTAGACCTGTTTACCTGTATGATCCGGACTTGGGAAAGTTTCCGTTATAAACAGGATTGGCAAAAACTACAGCAACGGGCAATGACTCAAGATTTTAGTTGGTATAAATCCGCTTTGGAATATCTAAAAATCTACAAACAAATCACCGGACAATCGGATCAATTATCCGATGAGGAAAAAGATAAATTGGTCGCCCTGACTAGCAGTTAAATCCTCCTTGAGTAGGGGTGAAGATATATCACCCCTACTCCGGCAGAAATTAACCGGTGATGGCGTTGAGAAGAACTTCCGCTAGGGTCATATCTTCCATATCATCGATAGTAATCGTGTCAACGATATCGAATTTGGCCCCGGCCGTTTCTAGTTGATCGTCTAAAGCTTTAAGAAATTCGGTTGCTTGTCGATCATGGCCTACTTGAATCAGAGAAATAGCTAATTCTTGATCGCTATCGAGTTTTCGAGAAGCTTCGATAATTTGACGCATCACCGCTTTGCGATCATCTGGTTCTCCGTCGGTAATCACCAGAATAGTTTCTCCGTTGGGTTTAGTTTTGCCGGCAGTTTTGCGCTGAAAATAATTATCGAGGGCATCTTGAAGCACAGCTGCTAGGTCTGTCCTCCCCATGGGTTCATTTTCTTGATAAATTTGTGTCACCTTATCGGAAGTGACATTATCATAGCGTCGGAAACGTCCAGAAAAAAGATAGATAGTGATGCCGTCCGGATCGACTTCCTCGCACTTTCTAGCCAAGGCGAGGGTGGATTCTTGGGCAATTTGCCAACGGGTTTTCTCGCTGGGTTTATCAGCAGTGGACATACTGCCACTTTTGTCAATAATCAGAGTATAATCTCTGTCGTGTACAACACTTTCACTGGCCATAGGGGCTATACCTCCAAGGGATTTGCGCTCGTCCTAGTCTAATAATTATTAAACTCTAGGATGGAAACTCTACCTCGATCGACTAGGGTTTTTTAACTATTGGGGGAGGAGACAGCGCCCCCAACAGCAGAAACTATCGGCAGAAAACCGGTCGGGCTAAAATGAAAAAAGTATGAAAATTATTTCTTAACCCGATATTGTTAAATTAGCCGATGAGTGATAGCAAATCGATCGCCTCAACCGAGAAAAAGCCAGATCATCCACCTTCTTGGAGTTTTTGGACGGTGTTTAGTTCCACCTTCCTAACCATATTTTTGGCTGAAATCGGCGATAAAACCCAATTAGCCACCCTTCTCATCAGCGCTGAATCCCAATCCCCCTGGGTGGTTTTTGCCGGGGCAGCCAGCGCTTTAATCGCTACCAGTCTCCTCGGTGTCCTGATCGGTTATTGGATTGCCCGTCGTCTTTCCCCGAAAACTTTAGATATCGGTGTCGCTATCCTTCTCCTTTTGATCACTGGTTTACTCATCAGCGATATTCTCTAATCAATCAGTGATCAGTATTCAGGAGTCAGTATTCAGGAGTGGGTCGTCAGGAGATAGGGTGATAGGGTTTTGGGTTGATAGGGTGATGAGACAGCTTCCCCACTTCCCCACCTCCCCACCTCCCCACTTCCCCACTTCCCCACTTCCCCACTTCCCCACTTCCCCACTCCCTAGAATTTATGAATTGGCAATTATTCGGACTGACATTTATCACGGTTTTTTTGGCAGAAATAGGCGATAAAAGTCAATTAGTAGCGATCGCTCTCGGTGGCAGTTCCAAATCACCTAAAGCTGTCTTTTTTGGCTCAATTACCGCCTTAATCTGCACCAGTTTCTTAGGAGTGCTTGCGGGCGGCAGTATGGCGCAGTTATTCCCCGCTAAGATATTAAAAGCGATAGCGGCCATTGGTTTTGCGCTGCTTGCTGTCCGGCTGCTTTGGCCAGATTCGGATTGATAATTGGGTTTGCGGCAAAAAGCTTTTCCTGGGGGCAGGGTGTGGGGTGTGGGGTGTGGGGTGTGGGGTGTGGGGTGTGGGGTTTTACGATTTTCACCTAGTCAATTACCTAATTTTCAGGGAAAAAGTCCCGGAATTTTCCCCCCGATCACTCCCATATCTGGTACTTTTTGATTGACAAAAAGTCTAAAAGTCTTAGCCAGCAAGGTTTTTAGATGTATTCAGCAACCCCTAATTAGGGTCTGCTGAAAAAGTTATTGAAAAGCACAGGTCTCTTAATCAATGATTTCACTTAGCTACAAGCATAAGCTTTAGTTGTTGATTAGCTTCTAAGCTATAACTTATTGTCATCATTGACCCAGAAAAAGTGC